>JAGADP010000175.1 GCA_017828885.1 Oscillospiraceae bacterium
AACCCGAACTCCGGCGATACCGGCGGTCTGCTCGGCAACGACTTCAAGACCTGGGATCCCGGCCGTTACGGCATCCTCGAGGAAGCCCTGTGGCAGACGACCTCCGGCAAGTACATCGGCCTTGACCACCAGGTAGCACTCGGCGGCGAGGGGAGTACGACCGGTCTTTCCCTGACGCAGTTCTATGCCAGCGGCGAGGGCAGCAACCTTGATGCGGGCGGCAAGAAGGAGCCGCAGGATCCGACGATCGTAGACAATCCGACCGAGCCGACGCAGCCGAAGACCGAGCCGACGCAGCCGAAGACCGAGCCGACCGAGCC
Source organism: Oscillospiraceae bacterium (assembly GCA_017828885.1). Taxonomy (GTDB): domain Bacteria; phylum Bacillota; class Clostridia; order Oscillospirales; family Ruminococcaceae; genus UBA3855. The sequence continues at coordinate 321 of JAGADP010000175.1, forward strand.
CAAGACAGAGCCGACCGAGCCCAAGACTGAGCCCACAGAGCCCAAGACTGAGCCGACCGAGCCCAAGACTGAGCCCACAGAGCCGAAGACTGAACCCACCCAGCCCAAGACCGAGCCGACTGAGCCGAGAACGACAGATCCCGAGGATCCCGGCGCGAAGGACGATCCGAATGCGCCTTCCCAGAGCAAGGGCATCTGCGGCGACGTAGACGAGAGCGGCAAGGTGGATATCCTCGATGTTATCGTTCTGAACAAGAACCTGATGACCGGCGAGAAGATCTCCGACCAGGGTATGCTCAATGCCATCACCACGGGCGAAACGAACAGAAAGCCGGATGCAGTGGATTCACTGAACATCCTGAAATTCGTCGTAGAGATCTATGATTCTCTCCCTGTATGAGCAGGGTTGGATAGCATGCAGCTTGCATCGGCGTCCGGTAAAGCACTGATACCGGGCGCCGGTCAGGCTGCATGACCGTAAACATTTCAAGAGGAGGTAATCACATGAGACGATTCAAGAAGCTGATCGCCGGCATTTCTGCACTTATGCTGAGCATCAGTATGGCTGCATCGGGTCTGGGCACTGCACTGCCTGCCGCTGCTGCCGATGACACGAACGATGACTGGCTCCATGTATCCGGAAGCCGGCTGTACGACTCGCAGGGGAACGAGGTATGGCTGACCGGTGCGAACTGGTTTGGTTTCAACTGTACGGAGTGCGCACCGCACTATCTCTGGAGCGGTGACATCGACGATCTGGTGAGAGAGATCGCCGACCACGGCATCAATGTGCTGCGTCTGCCGGTCTCGACAGAGCTGCTCTACAACTGGATGATCGGCAACCCGGATCCTATGGGTGCCATCAACCCGAACGACGACCCGTCCTACTGCTTCAACAAAGACCTCATCATGGAGGACGGCTCCGATGCCAACAGCCAGCAGCTCTTTGAGGTGCTGCTGAAAAAGTGCAAAAAGTACGGCATCAAGTGCTTCATCGACATCCACAGCCCGGAGAGCAACAATGCCGGACATAACTATGGCCTCTGGTACGGCAAGAGCTTCGAGGGACGCGACGGCAAGGCGGTTACAGTCACGACCGATGTCTGGATCGAGACGCTTGCGTGGACGGCGGATCACTATAAGAATGACGATACGCTGATCGGCTTCGATCTCAAGAACGAGCCGCACAGTACCTATGGCGGTGCACCGGTGGATGCCATCTGGGATGGATCCGATGCACCCAACAACTGGAAGAAGGCGGCCGAGGACTGCGCCAACGCCATCCTGGCCAAGAACCCGAATGCCCTGATCCTCATCGAAGGTGTCGAGGGCTATCAGGGACACGGCGCATGGTGGGGCGGCAACCTCCGTGGTGTCAACGACTATCCGGTCATGCCGACCTCCGGCACGAGCCAGATCGTCTACTCGCCGCATGACTACGGCCCCGTTGTCAGCCAGCAGACCTGGTTTGAGAAGAACTTCACAGAGCAGACCCTCCTGGATGATTACTGGTATGACACATGGGCATACCTGGTCGAGAAGGACATGTATCCGCTGCTGATCGGCGAATGGGGTGCCAAGATCCCGGACACTGTGGATGAAAAGGCACTTCTTTCCGCGGATGCGACCTCGCTCGATGAGTTTGAAAAGAATGCAAGATGGCTGATCCTGCTGCGTGACTACATGATCAAGCATCACATCAACCATACCTTCTGGTGCCTCAATGATGACTCCGGCGATACCGGCGGCCTGTGGAAGAATGTTATCTTCAGCGGCCAGACCGGCACGGATGTGCAGTGGGACGAGCTGAAATACAGCATCTTCGAGCCGTCTCTCTGGCAGACCAAGACCTCCGGCAAGTTCATCGGCCTCGACCATCAGGTCGCACTGGGTGCGAACGGCATCTCCCTCGGCGACTACTACTCCAATTACGCGAAGTCTGAGGGCAGCAACCTCGATTCCGGCGGCAAGACCGATCCCAAGGATCCGACGCCGGTAGAGACCGACGAGCCGACCCAGCCCAAGCCCACCGATCCCAAGCCGACTGAGACGGATCCGGCTCCCTCTGAGACAGATCCCAAGCCGACGGATCCTACTCCCGGCAAGGTCACGCTCTGCGGTGACGTGGACGAGAGCGGCAAGGTGGACATCCTCGACGTTATCGTGCTGAACAAGAACCTGATGACCGGCGAGAAGCTGACCGAGCAGGGCATGCGCAATGCCATCACCACAGGCGAAGCAAACAGAATGCCGGATGCAGTGGATTCCCTGAACATCCTGAAGTACGTCGTAGAGATCTACGATTCGCTGCCTGTATAATTGAATCGGTAAATTGTATGGCGGGATACAAGATGTGCGCATGTTTGGTAAATATGACGCATAATCTTGTATCCCTCCAAAAATCCGAAACCGTTTAATTGTGCAAACTGACGATAAAAGAGCCCCGAAAAAGCACTTTTACACCTTAAAACGGGACGGTTTCAGTGCAATATATCTAAAAACAATACATAGTAACCGTTTTGTAACAAACGACAAAAAGGGGCTAATTTATGGACATGATATACAAAAAATATACGTCTGATTTGTGCACATCATTCAAAAAAAGTAAAAGAATGAATTTTAGCATTGACTTTTCGGGCGGAGTGTTGTATATTATTGTTAGTGAAGGCAAGCACTCTGTGATGTCCGGGATCCAGGACTGAACGGAGTACACATGAAGCAAAGATTTGAAGGTGTGATAATGGTTTCTATTAAAGACATTGCTCAGGCGTGCGGTGTTTCGACAGCGACCGTTAGCAAGGCACTGAATAATCGGGAGGATGTCAATCCCCAGACACGGGAACGTGTGCAGGAGACAGCCAGACAGCTCGGGTATCTTCCGAACGCGATGGCACGCGCCCTGAAAACCAACAAGACCTATAATATAGGCGTCTTGATGGTGGACAAGGCTGACAGCGGTCTTACGCACCGGTATTTCGCATCCATCCTTGACAGCTTCAAGGTGGCCATGGAACGCAGCGGATATGATCTGACGTTCATCAGCAACCAGATCGGCAGTCAGACCTGCTCCTATCTCGAGCATTGCAGATACAGAAATGTAGACGGCGTGCTTGCAGCGTGTGTGGATTTCAGCACACAGGAGGTCCAGGATCTGTTGGACAGCAGTTTGCCGGTCGTTTCCGTCGATTATGACAGCGGCGAGAATTACGCGGTTGTGTCGGACAATGCAGAGGGTATCCGGGAAGCAGTGGAGTATGCACTGCGGCGGGGACATACCACGCTTGCACTGATCTACGGTGAGGATTCCCAGGTCACGCAGGTGCGCAGAGGTGCATTTGCAGAGACGCTGAGAGAACACCGGTGTGAAGTTCACGAAGAGCTGATCCTCGAAGGCAAGTATCTGCACCCGGAGGTAGCTTACAGGCTGACGCAGACGTTGCTCCATGAGCAGCACAAGCCGACCTGCATCATCTATCCGGACGATATCTGCGCCGTAGCCGGGATAACAGCCATCCGCGATGCCGGACTTGTGCCGGGAACGGATGTCTCGGTGATCGGATACGACGGACATCCTGTGCTGAGAATGCTCGGCCCCCATCTGACAACGATCCAGCAGGATACGGAGACGATCGGGATCAAGGCCGCTGAGTTGATGCTGCATCTGCTTCACAAAGATCCCATCTCTGCCGAAGAGCGGCTGAGCTACGTAAGTGGCAGGCTTCTCGAAGGCGAAACCGTGGCGCAGCTTTGATGCGCCGTCAACCAACGCATATTATATTACACAAGGTAATATAATAGATATATCTTAAGGAGGAAATTACCAATGAGCAAACTTACAAGAACACTGGCACTGGTTGCTACCCTGGCTATGGCTTCTTCTGCACTCGTAGCATGCGGCGGCAATACCGAATCTTCCACTGCACCGGCAGCTTCTACTGCTGAGTCCACTGCAGAGTCTGCTGCTGAGTCCGTTGAGGAGTCCGCTGCTGAGTCTTCTGAGGCTCCGGCTCCGGCTTCTGACCTGACCAACGACGACGCTACTCTGACTGTAGTATGCTGGACTGACGCTGACCTGGCTAACATGTTCGATGTTTACAAGGATCAGGGTCTCCTGTCCGACGGCGTAACTCTGAACTATCAGAACTGCGGCGGTAACGGCGGCGAGGCTGCTACCCAGTACGCTACCTACCTGAACAGCGGCGATGACGTTGACCTGTTCGTAGCTGAGGCTGGCTGGATCCTGAACTACATCAATGATGACAGCTTCTCTGCTCCGCTGTCCGATCTGGGCATCACTGAGGCTGACTACGGCGATGCTTACAAGTACACCGTAGAGATCGGTACTGACAACAACGGCGTTCTGAAGGCTGCTTCCTGGCAGGCTGCAGCAGGCGGCTATGCTTACAATGCTGACCTGGCTAAGGAGTACCTGGGCGTTGAGGATACCGATGCTATGCAGGCTAAGGTTGCTGACTGGAGCAAGTTCGAGGCTACCGCTAAGGAGCTGAAGGACGCTTCCAACGGCGAGGTTAAGATCGCAGCTACCATCGGTGGTCTGTGGCAGGCATTCTCTACCGCGAAGAACGCTCCGTGGGTAGAGGGCACCACCATCAAGACCGATGTTGCTAAGGAGTTCACCGACATGGTAAAGGGCTATGTAGACAATGGCTATGTAGATCCTTCTATCGAGCAGTGGACCGCTGACTGGACCAACGCTGGTCTGAACGGCAAGGCTCTGGGTTACTTCTACTCCACATGGTGCCTCGGTGAGGGCGCACAGCTCGAGCAGAACGGCGGCAACGCTGGTAACTGGAGAATCATCAACGGCCCGCAGACCTTCTTCTGGGGTGGTTCTTGGCTCTGCCTGTCCCCGAACTGCAACACCAAGCTCGAGGCTCAGAAGTTCACTAAGGCATTCACTGCTGACAAGGCTACCATGAAGGCTTACGCTCTGTACTCTGGCGACTTTGCTAACAACAAGGCTGCTATGGACGAGATCGTTGCTGAGGGTTCCAACAGCAATGCACTGCTCGGCGGTCAGGATCAGTTCGCAGTTCTCTCTGATGTAGCTGCTAACATCAAGATGTCTGACTCCATCTCCAAGTATGATCAGTCCCTGAAGGATACCTTCCTGACTGCTCTGAAGGACAACATCAAGGAAGATTCTGACACCATCATCGATAAGTTCACTACTGATGCTCTGGCTGCTAACCCGGATCTGAGCAAGTAATTGAAAGTATAGTCTTTCAAAGCTAATTTCAAACGAACGCAATGCGAAGCCTGTGGGGGTACTATGCCCCCATAGGCAGCGTGTTGTAATATTATGTCGAGAGGGTGAAAAGCAATGGCGTCAGCTGCACAGCGTCGTATCAAAGCAATCTCTTATGCCAAATATGGATACATGTTCATTGCACCTTTTTTCCTTGTGTATTGCTTTTTCCAAGTTTGGCCATTGATCTACACATTTATCCTGTCCTTTAAGGGCAACCAGTCAGAGCATGCCCTCTGGGTCGGCCTGAACAACTACAGCACCATTCTGCTCGGACAAGGTCGAGCTGCCGGTGCGGCTGCATCACAGGAAGAGTTCTTCCGTGCACTCGGAAACACATTGATCCTGTGGTTCGGTAACTTTATCCCCCAGATCTTACTTTCCCTGCTCCTTGCAGTATGGTTTACCGATGCAAAGGTAAAGCTGCCGGGCAAGGGCTTCTTCAAGGTAGTTATGTACATGCCGAACATCATCACAGCCGCTTCTGTAGCAGCTCTGTATGTTAACCTGTTCGGTGACTCCGAGAACTACTTCGTCAACTCCACGCTCATGAAAATGGGACTTGTCAGCGCGCCTGTCGCCTTCATCAAGGGGCCGATAGCGTCCAAGCTCATGGTTATGTTCATCCAGACATGGCTCTGGTTTGGTAATACCATGATCATGCTGATGTCCGGTATCATGGGTATCAACCCGTCTCTGTTCGAGGCGGCGGACATCGACGGTGCAAACTCCCGTCAGCAGTTCTTCCGCATCACGCTGCCCCTGCTCCAGCCCATCATGGTTTACACCCTTGTAACCTCCATGATCGGTGGTCTGCAGATGTTCGATATCCCGTATCTGTATCACAACGGTGCGAATTTCAACAAGCAGCTTGAGACGGTGGCTGTGTACATCTATTACAACTTCAATCAGGGTACTGTCGAATCGGCGAACTATGGTTATGCCGGTGCGGCTTCCATCGTCATCTTCATTATCACTGCGATCCTCGGCTCCATTACGTTCTATATGAACCGTGACAAGGATGCGATTGCGAAGAAGAAGCAGCGCAAGAAGGCCGAAAAGCAGTATAAGGCCAAGATGAAGCAAGGAGGTCTGACACTATGAGCATGAAGCAGCAGTATGGCCAGGCTAAGGACAATTACCATGCAAAGATCATTGCCAAGTCTGCACTCATCTTTGCGGTATGCGTTCTGCTTACCTTGATTTGTCTGGTTCCGATCTATATCCTGATCGTAAACTCCACGCACTCCAACATGGAGCTCGTTGCGAATCCTTCGCAGTTCTTCTTCGGCTCCCATCTCGGTGAGAACATCCAGACCATCATGAATAAGGTCCCGGATGGCGCTTCCAAGGTGGTAAAGCGTACAGCACAGCAGTACTCCAGTGCATTCAATGTTGGTAAGGGTTATCTCAACTCCTTCATCATCGCTGGCAGCACCACTGTACTGACCGTATTCTTCTCCGCTCTGACGGCGTATGGCCTCGTTGTGTATGATTTCAAGCTCAGCGGCCCGGCTTACACCTTCATCATCGCGGTTATGATGATCCCGGTACAGGTATCTTCTGCTGGTTTCGTAGCATTCATGTACTCCCTGGGTCTGGTCAACAGCTTTATCCCGCTGATCGTTCCGGCGATCGCGGCACCTGCGATCATTTTCTTTATGGTATCCTACATGAAATCGAGCTTCCCGCTCGACATCGTGGAGGCATCCCGTATCGACGGCTGCGGTGAGTTCCGCACCTTCCTGACGATCGCGATCCCGATGATGAAGCCGGCTATGGCTGTTCAGGCGATCTTCGCTTTCGTTGCGAACTGGAACAACTACTACACCCAGAACATGATCCTGAAGAACGAGAAGTTCGCTACCGTGCCGATCATGGTTTCCAAGGTTCTGGCATTCGACAAGAACCTCGACAATGGCGCAAACTTCCTTTGCGTAACACTTTCGATCCTCCCGATCGTTATCGTGTACTTCATTCTGTCGAAGTTCATCATCGCCGGCGTTGCACTCGGCGGTGTCAAGGAATAATCCTTATTGCAAAACATCTTCGCCCTCTGTTGCAGAACAGAGGGCATTTTTTTACAAAATCCGCATTGACATAGGTATAGAATTGTGCTATAATGAACATATCAGCGGAAGAATTTGGCTGAAATCAATTCCATGGAGGTGCATTGCTATGCCAAGAAAAAAGGAAGATACCCCGAAAAAGATTGCTATGAAGCCCGAAAAGAAGAAGCTCCCGATGAAGACAGCCGGAAAGTCCCTGGAAACCAAGGCCGAAGCCGTTCTGACAACGATCGTGCAGGCAGGTGGGCAGGAATTTGACATTTCCGACATTGCAGCCAAGGCGTACAAGGCCTACAAGTCTGTCCACAAGCGAAAGCACGTCTCCGTGTTCCGCGTGTACGTGAAGCCCGAGGAAGGCGTTGCCTACTACACCGTCAACGGCGAGGGTGCGGACGATTTCAAGATCGACCTGGCGTCTCTGTAGATCCGAAACAAATGTTGCAATAAGGCTTGCTATTTTTCCGGAAATGTGGTATACTAAGAGAAAGTCGTTTTGCAGGAGGATCGCATGGATTTCAACGAGGCGAAGGCCAGAGCCGCGGAACTGACGGCGCTGCTGACACGGTATAATGAGGAATACTACGTGCAGGATAACCCGAGCGTAGATGATCATACCTATGATATGCTGATGCATGAGCTCGCAGACCTGGAGCGGGAATTTCCGGTGCTGTTGTCGCCGGATTCCCCGACCCAGCGCGTGGGCGGTGCAGCCTCGAGCACCTTTGCGAAGGTGCCGCATGCTGTCCAGATGCAGAGTCTCCAGGATGTGTTCGATGCGGAGGCGGTGGCAGAATTTGCCGCCCGCTGCCGTGCGCTTGATCCGGACGCTGCGTTCAGTGTGGAACCGAAGATCGACGGGCTTTCTGTCTCGCTGGAATATCGCGACGGCCGACTTGTGCTCGGTTCGACCCGCGGAGACGGCTTCACAGGTGAGGACGTGACTGCGAATCTGGCGACGATCCGCACCATTCAGAAGCTCTTGAAGGATACGCTGCCGCTTGTCGAGGCGCGCGGCGAGGTCTACATGCCCCGCGACAGCTTCTTCTCCCTCATCAAGGAGCAGGAGGAGAACGACGAGCAGCCGTTCAAGAATCCCCGCAACGCCGCAGCCGGTTCCCTCCGGCAGAAGTCCTCTGCCGTGACGGCCAAGCGCAAGCTGGATATTTTCATCTTCAACCTCCAGCAGTGCGAGGGAAAGACTTTCTCTACCCATGACGAGACGCTTCGTTTCCTCGAGGAGCAGGGCTTGCAGGTCGTACCCGGCCGGAAGCTCTGTCATACGACCGAGGAGATCCTTGCCGCCATTCAGGCGATCGGCGATTCCCGGCAGAACCTTCCCTACGACATCGACGGCGTGGTCATCAAGCTCAACAGTCTTGCCATGCGCGAGGAGATGGGCGCCACCGCCGAGACCCCGAAGTGGGCGATCGCGTACAAGTTCCCGCCCGAGGAGAAGGAGACCGTTCTCCGCGAGATCGAGGTCAATGTCGGCAGAACGGGCGCACTGACACCGGTCGCTGCCTTCGATACGATCTTACTCGCCGGCACGAGCGTTTCCCGCGCCGTGCTGCATAACCAGGATTTCATCACCGAGAAGGACATCCGCATCGGTGATACCATCGTTGTCCGCAAGGCGGGCGACATCATCCCCGAGGTGCTCCGCAGTGTGAAGCATCTGCCGGATGCGAAGCCCTACCGTCTGCCGGAATGCTGTCCGGTCTGCGGCACGAAGGCTGTCCGCGATGAGGCAGAGGCAGTCCTGCGCTGCCCGAACATCTCCTGTCCCGCCCAGCTCCACAAGCAGCTTGTGCATTTTGCGTCCCGCGATGCTATGAACATCGACGGGCTCGGCCCCGCCATCGTGACGGCGCTCCTTGATGCGAAGCTCGTGGAGGATGCCGCCGGTCTCTATAGCCTGACGGCTGAACAGGTCGTCAAGCTCGAGGGTTTCAAGGAGAAGTCGGCCAACAACCTGATCGAAGCGATCGACCGTTCCCGGAATGCACCGCTTGACCGGGTGATCTTTGCGCTCGGCATCCGCGGCATCGGCCAGAAAGCGGCACAGCTCCTCTGTGCGGAATTCGGCTCGCTCGATGCCATCGAAGCTGCATCGGCTGAGGAAATCGCTAAGGTGGAGGGCTATGGCACGGTCATGGCAGAGAGCCTGTACACGGCGCTGCATGATTCCTCCGTGTCCGTGCTGCTCGACAAGCTGAAGGCAGTGGGTCTGACGATGCCCTATGAAAAGCTCGTCGCTGCGACGGATACGTTCTTCAGCGGCAAGACGGTCGTCCTGACCGGTACGCTGTCGCAGATGAAGCGCAGCGATGCGAAAAAAGCACTCGAGACCGCCGGTGCCAAGGTGGCCGGATCGGTCTCGAAGAAAACTGACTATGTGATCGCC
>JAGADP010000176.1 GCA_017828885.1 Oscillospiraceae bacterium
CGGCTCGACAGCTGGGATGAGTTCTTCAAGGCGGAGCGCTGGTATGCTGCGTTTGAGAAAAACGGCCTTGATCCGGCATTCTATGCCAACCGTACCCGCCCCTATGACGAGGTGATGCCCTGGGATCATATCGACTACATGGTCAGCAAGGCGTTCCTCATCCGGGAGAATGAGAAGGCGCACGCCGGCATCCCGACCCCGCCCTGCCGCGAGAAATGCTCCGGCTGCGGCGCGAATAAATGCCTGGGCAGAGCGTGCTTTCCGGAGGTGACGGCATGAAGGACTACCGCATCGTATTTGAAAAGACCGGTCTGATGCGCTATATCTCGCATCTTGACCTGAACCGCTGCATGATCCGCGCAATCCGGCGTTCGGGGCTCCCGGCCTGGTACACCGAGGGCTTCCACCCGCATATGTACCTGATGTTCCCGCTGGCGCTGTCCCTCGGCGCGGAGAGCCTCTGCGAGATGATGGACATCCGTCTGACCGAGGAGGTGCCGGAGGAGGAGATCCTGCGCCGCCTGAATGCGTCCCTCCCCGTGGGGCTCCATGCCACACAGGTGCGTGAGCCGAAGAATGTGACCCAGGACATCGGCAGTGCCGTCTATACCGTGGAGCTTGCCGGCGATGACCTGCCCGCCGTGTGGGAGCAGTTTTTGACACAGCCCGAGATCCTTGTGGAAAAGAAGACCAAGAAGGGCATGAAGACCGTGGACATCCGCCCGCAGATCACCTGCGAAGCCGCCGAACCCACGCCCGACGGCCTTTGCCTGACGCTCCGGCTCCCGGCGGGGAACGAGGGCAACCTGAACGTGAGCGTTGTCACGGATGCCCTGGCCGCGTTCGCAGAAAGGCCTGTACAGGTGAAGAATGTGTGCAGAATCACGATTTTTTGCACAGACGGAGAAGTTTTTTCCTGAAAGGGCTTGCTTTTTTCTGTGAAATATGGTATGATATTAGATGCATTTGAGACCGTCAGGGTATTTCTATGCCCTGATGAGCGTTAATGCCAGAGCGACGGGACATCCCGTCAACGACATTAAATCGGTAAATCCTCTGACGTGTGCCGGCTCCGGTCAGTAAGACACCCAGGATGGGGGAGCGGCTCGGCAGCCCTGTGCGTAATGCTGAATGCACAGCGGCGGGCGGCGTGTATGAAGTATCGGAAATTACAGGAGGTAGTTACAATGGATGCACTGAAGACGATCAGCAACGCAAGCATGAAGGAGAATGCTCCCCAGGTACAGGTCGGTGATACCGTAAAGGTACACGTTCGTATCAAGGAGGGCGACAAGAGCCGTATCCAGATCTTCGAGGGTACCGTTATTGCCAAGAAGCACGGCGGCATCAGCGAGACCTTTACCGTAAGACGTGTAGCTCACGGCTGCGGTATCGAGCGTGTATTCCCGCTCCACAGCCCGGCTGTTGACAAGGTAGAGCTCGTAAGACACGGTAAGGTACGCAGAGCAAAGCTCTACTACCTGCGCGACAGAGTCGGCAAGGCTGCCAAGGTCAAGGAGCTGCTGTAAGAGCTGTTCCGGCCGGACGCAAACAGGCTCAAAGCAATTGCATTCTAAGGATGCTGCGGACACTGCAAAAACGGCCACGCGCTGTTTTTGCAGCCGTACTGCGGAGGAGGGACGCAAGTCCCTTTTTTGCTATACGCACAATGAAAGGCGGGGCGTGAAGCCTGCCTCTATTATATAAGAAGGGACTGAGCATGATGGAAGAAGAGAAGAAGCTGACACAGGACACCGAGGAGATCATCGTGACCCCTGAGACCGATCCCGTAGAGGAGCCAGCCAAGGCACCCGAGGCGCCCTCTGAGGAGACCACCAAGGAGACGACCGAGGAACCCACCGAGGAGACCCAGCCCGCCGGCGAACCCACCGGTGATGACCAGCCCGACGGCAATATCGACGGCAAGGCGCTGTTCAACGACGTCATCGACATCCTCGAGACGATGCTTGTCTCCGTATTCGGCGTACTGCTCATTTTTGGCTATTTCATGCGCCCTGTGACCGTTGAGGGACGCTCGATGGTGCCCACGCTGCACAATGAAGACCGCCTGGTGATGTTCCGGCTGCTGTACCAGCCCAAGCAGGGCGACGTCGTTGTCGTGGACAATCAGGAGGGTCATATCCTCGATGCGGACGGTAATATCGAGCCGCACAAGGGTCTGAACGAGAATATCATCAAGCGCGTGATCGCTGTCAGCGGCCAGAAGGTCGAGGTCAATTCCGACAAGGGCGAGGTCTATGTGGACGGCGTCAAGCTCGATGAGCCCTATGTCAACGAGCTGACCTATACCGATGACAGAGCGTTCAGCTACCCGATCGTCATCCCGGACGGCTATATCTTCGTCATGGGCGACAACCGCAACCATTCCACTGACAGCCGCAGCGCCTATGTCGGCCTTGTCAGCAAGGAGGACGTGCTGGGCAGAGCCTACTTCCGCTACCTCCCGGCGACCCCCGAAGAGGGCAGCGATGAGGAAAAGGGCTCCTTCGGCTTCATCAAGTAAGCACGGGGTACGTGGAAAATGCGGGAATATGTACGTTTTTCCAGAAGGCGGGCGGTGCATGAGATCATCGGCATCTGCCTGGATATTCTGGATTATGCGCTGGTGACGCTGTTCTGCATCGTGCTGCTGTGCATCTATGTGTTCCACTTTGCGGCAGTACAGGGCGATTCGATGAACCCGACCCTGCAGGCAGGCAACCAGCTTCTGGTCAATGCGCTCGATTTCAGCCCGGAATGCGGCGACATCGTCATCATTGACGCCAAGGAGGCCGTGCTGCTCCGCGAATCGGACGGCCAGCCCTACCATACGGAAGGCCTGCACAAGGTCATCGTCAAGCGTGTGATCGCTGTGGGCGGTCAACAGCTCGATATTGATTTCGAGAACGGCATCGTCTACCGTGACGGCACGGCACTGAATGAGCCGTATATCAGTTCGCCGACCAATGCACCGGCGATCAATGCCGCCTTTGAGTACCCGATCACCGTCCCGGAGGGCTATGTCTTTGTGATGGGCGACAACCGCTCTGTCTCCAAGGACAGCCGCTACGGCGATGTCGGCCTGATCCCGCTCGATGACGTCGAGGGCAAGGTCATTCTGCGCCTGAAGCCCTCGGATGAATTTGGATTTGTGAAATAAGCGTGGAGCCCACGCTGGCATCATTCTCCCAATGCGCCTGCGGCGCAAAGGTCGAATAAAAAAGATGCGGGTGCAGGGCGGTCGCCGCCCTCCCTGAGTTCGCGTTAGCCGACAAGAAAGTCTGCAATTCCACAGGAGGTGATACCCATGCCGGAGATCCAGATCGGCAATATCCATTGGTTCCCGGGTCATATGACCAAGACAAAGCGCATGATCGCCGCCAATCTGTCCCTTGTGGACGGCGTGGTGGCGCTCTTAGATGCCCGGATCCCGCTGTCGAGCTGCAACCCGCAGCTCACGGAGCTGATGCACAGCAAGCCCTACATGGTGCTGCTGAACAAGGCGGACATCGCCGACCCGAACCTGACAGCGCAGTGGGTACAATATTATAAGAGACAGGGCATCCCGGCCATGTCGCTCGACTGCATCACCGGCAAGGGCATGAAGCAGTTCATCCCGACCGTGAAGCAGGAGCTGCTGCCGGATCTGCTCGAAAAGCGCAAGAAGGCCGGCATGGTCGGCAGACCGATCCGGCTGATGATCGTGGGCATCCCGAACGTGGGCAAGTCCTCGTTCATCAACAAGATGGCAGGCTCCAAGCGTGCCAAGGTGGAAGACCGCCCGGGCGTGACCCGTGACAAGCAATGGGTGCGCGTGGACGAGCAGACGGAATTCCTCGATATGCCGGGTGTTCTGTGGCCGAAGCTCGATGACCAGGAGGCGGCCGTGAGACTGGCCTTCACCGGCGCGATCCGGGATCAGGTGCTCGACATCGAAGCACTGGCGATGCTCCTGCTGGAGTATCTGCACAAGGAATACCCGAAGTCGCTGCTTGACCGCTACAAGCTCGAGACCGAGGAGACCGAGGGCGACAAGCTCCTGGAGCTCGTCGGCAGGAAGCGTGGGATGCTGCTGTCCGGCGGCGTTGTCAATACCGAACGCGCAGCGATCACCGTGCTCGATGACTTCCGCGGCGCAAAGCTTGGCAGGATCACACTGGAACGCCCTCCTAAAGACTAAGACGCAGGTGCAGGAGGCTCAGCCTCCTGCCGAGGGAGGTTTAGGAGGGGCGAGGAGCCCCTCCTAAGCGGGCGATAGCCCGCCGCCCCCCACTATAGAGGTAGACCATGAACGAAACAACACTGCACCGCCGTCAGGCGATGCTGGACTATGATACTGCCATGCGCACGCAGTTCGGTGTGATCTGCGGTGTGGATGAGGCAGGCCGGGGGCCGCTTGCAGGCGATGTCTATGCCGCCGCCGTCATCCTTCGGGAAGACCACGGCATTGTGGGGCTCGACGACAGCAAGAAGCTCTCCGAGAAGCGCCGTGAGGCACTTTTTGACGAAATACAGGCAAAAGCCGATGCCTTCTGCATTGCGACAGCGACCGTTGCCGAGATCGAGGTGCTCAACATCCTCGAAGCGGCGATGCTGGCCATGCGCCGTGCGGTGGCGGGACTGCAAAGCCGGCCGGACTATGTGCTGGTAGACGGCAACCGCTGGCCGGGTGTCCCGGAGCAGGGCGAGACCGTTGTCAAGGGCGATGCCACAAGCGCATCCATTGCGGCGGCGTCCATTCTGGCCAAGGTCGCCAGAGACCGCTACATGCTCGAGCAGGCGGCGCTCTATCCGCAGTACGCCTTCGAGAAGCACAAGGGCTACGGCACCGCAGCCCATACGGCAGCCTTGCGTGAATTCGGCCCCTGTCCGATCCACCGGCTGTCCTTCCTGAAAAAGATCCTGTGAGCCGGCAGCTTGACACCGGCAACCTCGGTGAGGAAGCCGTCTGCCGCTACCTGACACAGCGCGGCTACGAGATCCTTGCGCGGAATTTCCGCATCCCCGGCGCGGAGCTCGACATTGTCGCCCGCAAGGGGGAGAGCATCGCCTTTGTGGAGGTCAAGACCCGGATGCCGGGTTCCCTCGAGAGCGGCTTTGACGCCGTGGGAAAGGCAAAACAGCGCCGGATCATCCGCGCCGGCTATCGCTTCTGCGAACAGCGTGGCATCGGGGAGACGGCGTATTACTTCCGCTATGACATTGCGGAGGTCATCTGCCAATGCGGGCAGATCATCAGCATTGATTATCTTGAAAATGCGTTCGATGAGAGCGACATTTCCTGATGATACAAATTTTTCATTGCCGGAGCGTCCGGCAGAAAGGGTGGTAGTTATGAACTACAAAAGTACCAGAGACAGCAGCCTGAATGTGACCAGTGCGGTCGCTATCGCACAGGGTATCTCCGCAGACGGAGGCCTGTTCATCCCGGAGTCCGTTCCGCAGATCACGATGGACGAGCTCAAGGCACTCGCCGATATGAGCTATCGTGAGCGTGCCAACGTCGTATTCGGGAAGTTCCTGACCGACTTCACCGCCGAGGAGATCGCCTACTGCACCTCCGGCGCTTACAACACGAACAACTTCGACTCCGAGAACATCGCCGAGCTCACCAAGGCCTTCGGTGATGCCCAGATCCTCGAGCTCTGGCACGGCCCGACCTGCGCCTTCAAGGATATGGCGCTCCAGATCCTGCCGTACCTGCTGACCACTTCCCTGAAGAAGAACGGCGAGGACAAGAAGGTCGTCATCCTCGTGGCCACCTCCGGCGATACCGGCAAGGCAGCTCTCGAGGGCTTCAAGGACGTTCCCGGCACCGAGATCATGGTATTCTATCCGGATCACGGCGTATCCTCCATGCAGAAGCGCCAGATGGCAACGCAGGAGGGTGCGAATGTCGGCGTCTGCGCACTGGACGGTAACTTCGACGACTGCCAGAACGGCGTGAAGATGATCTTCACCGATCCTGCTGTCAAGGAAAAGCTGGCCGCAAACGGCATGATGTTCTCCTCTGCGAACTCCATCAACTGGGGCAGACTTGCTCCCCAGATCGTATACTATGTCTCCGCCTATGCCGAGATGGCTAAGCGCGGCGACATCCAGTTCGGCGAGACCGTGAACGTCGTTGTACCGACCGGCAACTTCGGCAACATCCTCGCTGCGTACTATGCCAAGAACATGGGCGTGCCGATCGGCAAGCTGATCTGCGCTTCCAACATCAATAAGGTACTGACCGACTTCATCGAGACGGGCGTTTACGACAGAAACCGCGACTTCTATGCGACCGTTTCCCCGTCCATGGACATCCTGATCTCCTCCAACCTCGAGCGTCTGCTCTACATCCTGACCGGCGGCGACGATGCCCAGATCCGTGACTGGTTCGGCAAGCTGGCAAAGGATGGCAAGTATGAGGTAACTGACGAGATCAAGGCCAAGCTCACATCCGACTTCGTGGGCGGCTTCTGCGACGATGCCGAGACCAAGAAGACCATTGCCGACTTCAAGGCAAAGTACGGCTACACCCTCGATACTCACACCGCTGTTGCCGTCAAGGTATATCTGGACTACATCGCCAAGACCGGCGACAAGACCCGCACCATCATCGCTTCCACCGCGAGCCCGTACAAGTTCAGCGCGAGTGTGCTCGATGCCATCGAGGGCGTGCAGGAGGGCACCGATGAGTATGCACAGGTAGCCCGCCTTGCCGAGGTCTCCGGTCTGCCGGTGCCGCCGTCTCTGGCTGCACTCAAGGACAAGCCGGTGCGCTTCTCCGAGGTCATCGCCAAGGATGCGATGGAGGCCTATGTGCTCAAGAAGCTGGGCATTGAAGGCTGATGGCGTTATTCGTACTCGGTGATACCCACCTGTCGTTCGGAGTGCCGAACAAGCCGATGGATATTTTCGACGGCTGGGAGAATTATCAGGCGCTGCTCGAGGAAAACTGGCGGCGCACGATCGCCCCGGAGGACACCATCGTCCTGGCGGGGGACATCTCCTGGGGCATGACCCTGCAGGAGGCAAGGGCGGATTTCGCCTTCCTCGATGCGCTCCCCGGCGAGAAGATCATCCTCAAAGGCAACCACGACTACTGGTGGAATTCCATGAAGAAGATGACGGATTTCTTCACAGAGAACGGCTTTTCCACGCTGCACATCCTGCATAACAACTGCTATCCCTACGAAGGCTACGGCATCTGCGGCACACGGGGCTGGGTCAACATCCCCCCGGAGGCCGGCATGCCCGGGGAACCCATCCAGGGCGATGCCAAGGTGCTTGCCCGGGAACAGCAGCGCCTTCGGGTGAGCCTACAGGCGGCCGCAGCGCAAAACCTGAAGCCCATCGCGTTTCTGCACTATCCGCCCATTTTCTGGAACAGCCGCAATGAGCTGATGCTCTCGGTGCTGCATGAATTCGGCGTGGAGCATTGCTATTACGGCCATCTGCATGGCAGAAGCCACCAGCGCGCCATGAAAGGCTGGGAGGACGGCATCTGCTATCATCTTATCTCTGGTGATTATTTACAATTCATGCCAGAGAAGATATTGTGATTTTGTCAGAACTATAGAAGTCTGCCGCGGTCATAAAAAATCTATAGAAATATTGCGGCAGATGTGCTATAATGAATTGTATGTCAGTATACGTGCACGAGTGCCGTATACCCTCTCCCAAGGCGGAGAGACTGCATCATATTGCGAATAATGATTTGGAGGATCTGAAAATGAGCTTAAAATCCACAACAAGAACGGAAGTCAATACCGTAGAGCTGGTATTTGAGGTAGGCCCCGAGGACTTTGAGGCTGCTGTTGAGAGAGCATACCAGAAGGCGAAGAAGAATATCTCTCTGCCGGGCTTCCGCAAGGGCAAGGTGACCCGCAAGATGGCTGAGATGCGTCTCGGCGAGGGCGTTTTCTATGAGGATGCACTCAATGACCTCATCAACCTCGAGCTCACTCCCGAGCTGGAGAAGGCTGACTTCACGCTGGTTGACCGTCCTTCCGTAGACGTTGAGAGCGTTTCCAAGGCTGACGGCGCTGTATTCAAGGTGATCTGCATCACCAAGCCGGAGGTCAAGATCGAGAACTCCAAGGGCATCAAGGCTTCCAAGACTGTCAAGGAAGTGACCGAGGCTGACGTGAATTCCCAGGTAGAGATGCTCCGCCAGAGAAATGCAAGACTCGTTTCTGTTGACGACAGAGCTGCACAGATGGGCGACGAGGTCAACATCGACTTCGAGGGCTTCTTCGGTGACGAGGCATTCGAGGGCGGCAAGGGCGAGAGCTTCCCGCTGCGACTCGGCAGCGGCCAGTTCATCCCGGGCTTTGAGGATCAGATCGTCGGCAAGTCCGTTGGCGACGAGTTCGACGTAGTTGTGACCTTCCCGGAGAACTACCAGATGGAGGACTACGCCGGCAAGGAGGCTACCTTCAAGTGCAAGCTGAACGGCATCACCGTTGAGGAGCTGCCGGAGGCTGATGACGAGTTCATCCAGGATGCTACCGAGTTCGAGACCCTCGAGGCATTCAAGGCTGACGCCAAGGAGAAGCTCGAGGCTTCCGCTGCCCGTGAGGCAGAGAACGCATTTGACAATGCGATCATGGAGACCCTCATCAATATGGTAGATGTACCGATCCCGAACGTGATGTTCGAGCACCGCATCGACGGCCTGGTGGACAACTTCGAGCAGATGCTCAGCCAGCAGGGCATGAGCCTGGATCTGTACCTCCAGTACACCGGCATGGACATCTCCGACTTCCGCGAGAGCAACCGCGACCGTGCAGTCAGCGAAGTCAAGCTGCGTCTGGCACTCGAGAGCATTGCTGACCAGGAGAAGCTCGATGTGACCGAGGAAGAGGTCAACGAGAGCCTGAA
>JAGADP010000177.1 GCA_017828885.1 Oscillospiraceae bacterium
GCTGTCCTCCCTGACCCAAAGCAATCGCCTGGTAGGCATCATTTCCCACGTGGCCGATCTCAAGGACCGGATCGACAAGCAGATCGTCGTCAAAAAGGACAGGGACGGCAGCAGCACCGCGGCCATCCATACATGATAAAAACAGCTCCGTGATGCGTTCACGGAGCTGTTTTCTGCATATTCAGGGGCGCTTTGCCTCTACATAGGTCTTCTCCTGCTCCTTCAGCAGTTTGAGAAGCGCCTGATAGGCACGGCGGGAGGCGTTCTGATCCGTGACCTTCACGGGCATATCCGGCTCCATCGCCTGCAGCACGACAAGGATGCCGTCCAGCGAGACTGGCCTGTTGTTGTAGACATAGCCGTCCCCGGCCACGATGATCTCCACCGAGGTGATCTCCTCCGTGGCAGGCATGGTCATCGGCTCGGTCGTCGGCTCTGTGACGATCTCGGACGGTGCTTCGGCACCGGTCTCGACCATCTCCTCAAACGGCGCAAGCTCCTCGCCCTCGCCAAGTCCTCCCTGATGGGCGCTCATCCAGGCATACATCCCGACAGCGCCTACGACGGCGCCGACCGCCACGCACACCACTGCGCCAAGCACAACGGCGACCGGGCTTGCAGCATAGCCTTTCACTGTGTAATTCATCTGCTGTATCCCTCCGATCACGGCTCGGTGACTGATGTATCCACGACCGTATAGAAAAACCGCTTATTCCCGGTCTTGATCTGGTTGAAGGCGTCTATGACGGTGTCATAGGCCACATTGGTGCCGCTTGCACGGCCGTTATAGCTGAACACACAGAGCATCGTGGCATCGGGGGCATAGCCCTCCGACTGGAAGATCTGTGTGAGCTCCCAGCCGATGCGGTCGCTCTTGCGGTCGGTGATGCTGTTCAGGAACGCCTCGCCCCTGTAGACATCGAGCCGCCAGCCCTCAGGCTCCGTCACCAGATAGATGTTGATGTTCTCCGCATTGCCGAAAGCCACCATGGCCTTGATATTCTCCGCCTGTGCCGAGCCCTCCATCGCTGCAAGGGCGCCCTCTGCCTCCTGCATGAGGGCTTCTGCCTCGGCGGTCTGCTGCTCTGCCGCTGCCACAGCCTGTGCAGCGGTCTGCTCCGCCTGCTCGGTGCGGGTCTTCATCTCCTGCCGGTAGTTCAGAATGAAGAAGAACAGGATGATCATGATGACATCGAGCAAGGAAGTGAAATCGAGGATGATCTCTCTGATCTTCATGATTACTTCTCCTGTGCAGCCTTTGTCAGGGAGATGCCCCCGCCGCTGTTGCGTTCGAGGAGCGTGTCAGTCTCCTTATTGTTGGCGGCTACCTTGACGGAGAGGAACGAATCTGCTACCTTTCCGCCGATGCCGAAGAAAATGCCCAGCGCGGTGGTGTACAGCGCCGTAAAGAACTGGTCGATCGGCATATCTGCGCCGTCGATGTTGCCGGTCAGACCGATCAGCGACATGACCGTGCCGAACATGCCCCAGAGCGGCAGTGCCGTGGTGAAATTGGCAGCGAGCGAGTACCACATGTTCATGTGGTCGCGCTGCATCACGACTTCGTCCTCGATGCTGCGGTCATCGGCAGGAGGCTCGTCCTTCGGCGCATCCGGATTGGCACGGCGGCTGCGCGGCTGGAGGATGTCCTTCAGCTTTTTGGACACCGTAAAGCTTTTGTAGAAGAAAAAAGCAGTCGCTGCTGTCCAGATCAGGATCCAGATCTCGATGAGATGAAAACGGCTGATGATCTCCATAGCTAACTATCTCCTTTGTGTTTGGGCTTCCAGCGCACTGTAACGCATGTGCTGTGCTATCCCGAAACGTAAGCCCCGGCATGCGTCCTGCCTGCAGGGGCTCCCTGTACATTATACACCAGAAATCGACAGATGTCAACCGAAAGCGTTCAGGAGCGTTTCACCATTCTCCCTCAGCCCTGCCTTTCAGCAGGAATCGAAAAAACCTCCCCGGCATGCAGCCAGGGAGGGATAGGTTATCTCAGGGGCACGGCAGGCGGAACAAGGCCGGATAGATCCGCGCGGGGGCATACTGTTCGCGTACCCGGCGCCTGCCGTTTTCTCCGAAACGCCGCCGCAGAGCGGGATCTGCCGCCAGCAGCCGGAGCGCCTTTGCCAGCGCGTCCGCATCCCCTGGCGGAACGGTCAGGCCGGTCTCGCCGTGAATGCTCACATATGGCACACCGCCGGGGAGCGCCGTGTTGATGACGGGCTTGCCGCAGGCCATCGCCTCCTGCTGGACGATGCCAAACGCCTCCGTCCGCTGCACCGAGGGCAGAACGAACATGTCGCAGTCTGCAAAGGCATCCCGCAGCGTAGGACTGTCCGGCTGGCCGAGAAAATGCACCGGCAAGCCCCCTGCCATGCGCCGGAGCCTGTCCTCGAGCGCGCCTGTCCCGCAGAGGAACAGCTCGCAGCCCTCGACCTGCCGCATGGCCTCGATCAGGCATTCCACACCCTTGTAGTACACCAGCCGCCCCACAAAGAGCAGCTTCACGCTGTGGGGGTTGCGCGGGTGCAGCACCGTGCGGGCGGGCTTGTCCGGGTAGGCATCCGCATCGAGCGGATAGGGCAGGATGCGGCATTTTTCCCGGAATGCCGGCAGATAGTCCGAGCTGTCCACATGCCCCTGCGTTGCCGCAAGGATCACATCCGCACGTTCCAGAAAACGCCGCATGATCGGCCTGTAGAGCGGCAGCAGCGCCCTCTGCCGGAGGACATCGCTGTGCCAGTTGACGACCACTTTCCCGCGGAATCCCGACAGCAGGCATGCCAGATCGGCGGGCGGGAAGGGCGTGTGAATGTCGATGACGTCCGCCCATGCCTCCTGCTGCACAAATGCCCGGAAGAATCCCGGCGATACGGGGCAGGAGCACAGCATGCCGAGGCTCCCGCAGCGGAGGATCTCCGCCCCGTCAAGGCGTTCCGTCTCCCCTGCCCCCTTTGGCTGGCAGACGAGGACACGCACCTCGGTATCCGGCCGGCTGGCAAGGTACTGCGTCCGCTGTCGGACGACCGTCTCGATGCCGCCGATGTGGGGGGCGTAGAGCTTGTTGACTTCTAAGATGCGGAGCTTTCTCATGCGATCTCCCGGTAGACCTGATAGAGCCTGTCCGCGCTGTGCTCCCAGGTGAATTGCGATGCGCGGCGGCGCCCTGCCTTTGAGAGCCTGTCCCGGAGCGCGGCATCCTCATGCAGACGGCACAGTCCCCGCGCAATTTCGACCGTGTCCTCCGCCGGAACAGTCAGCGAACAGTCGCCCACCACCTCCGGGAGAGATGCCGCATCCGACACGAGCACGGGCGTGCCGCAGGCCATCGCTTCGAGGGGCGGCATCCCGAATCCCTCATACAATGAGGGGTAGACAAACGCCAGCGCCCCGCTCAGCAGCGCACAGAGATCCTCCATCGCGACGTACTGTGTCAGAACGACGCTGTTTTCGAGATGCAGCGCCCGGATCCGCTGCAAGATCTCTTCAAAGCCCCAGCCCCAAGCCCCTGCCAGCACGAGCCGCGCCGGTTCCTGATAACACCCGGCGTATGCTGCATAGGCGCTGATGAGCCGCGGCAGGTTCTTCCGGGGCTCCAATGTGCCGAGGTAGAGGAAATAGCGCTCGCCGGTGTCGTAGCGCTCCCGCACATCGCACAGCCTGTCCGCATCTGTGACCGGACAAAACTGCCGCAGATCGACCCCGCACGGCACAACGCGGACTTTTTCGGCAAAGGCGGGGTAATATTTCGCGATTTCGCGGCTGGAAAAGGCCGAATCCGTCACGATCCGGTCGGCGCGTGCCATCGACTGCCGGAGCCTCAGCCGGAGCAGGCGGCGCGTGCGGCTGTGCATGGTCTCGGGATGGGCATGGAGCACCATGTCATGCACCGTCACGACTGTCCTGCCCGCCACGCCCGCCGGCACAAGATAGTTGAAGAAGTGCGTCATATCGGCATTTCGCCCGAACTGCCATGCATGCGGCAGGAAGCGGCTGCCGGGAACGAGCTGCAAAGCGGAATTCTCCTGCACAAAGGGTCGGAGCATCGCCCGCAGCTCGGTGCGGTGCCGGAGGGCGGTGCCCTGTAGCACGAAGCGATCCTCCGGGTGCTGCCGGATGAGGGCGGCTGCCTGTCCGGCCTCGCACCAGCCGATGCCCGTGCGGACACCGAGCAGCGGCCGTGCGTCAAAGGCAATGCGCATCATGCTCCACCATCCTCCGGACAAGCTCCTCGAAGCCGATCTCCCGCCGCCAGCCGAGCTTCTGCTCCGCCCTGGACGGGTCGCCGAGCAGGACATCGACCTCGGCGGGGCGGAAATATGCCTCGCTGACCCGGACGGCGATCTGGCCGGAGCGTTGCAGCCTGCCGACCTCCTGCAAGCCCTCGCCCTCCCATGTGAGCGGGATCCCGGCGGCATCAAAAGCGACAGCGGCGAATTCCCGCACCGTCCGCGTCTCCCCTGAGGCGATGACGTAATCGTCCGGCTCCGGCTGTTGCAGCATCAGCCACATGGCACGGACATAGTCTGCGGAATGCCCCCAGTCGCGTCTTGCATCGAGGTTCCCGAGCAAAAGTGGCTCCTGCCGTCCGTTGGCGATGGCCGCAGCGGCACGGGTGATCTTGCGGGTGACGAACTCCGGCCCGCGGCGCTCGGATTCGTGGTTGAACAAAATCCCTGCGCAGGCGAACAGCCCATAGCTTTCGCGGTAATTGCGCGTGATCCAGTGGCCGTAGAGCTTCGCCGCGCCGTAGGGGCTGCGGGGATAGAACGGTGTCTGCTCGTTCTGGGGCATCTCCTGCACCTTCCCGAACAGCTCCGACGTGGACGCCTGATAGAAGCGGGCATCCGGCTTGACAAGGCGGATGGCCTCGAGGAGCGCCGCCACGCCGAAGCCGTTGATCTCCGCCGTGGAGAGCGGTGCAGCCCAGCTTGCCGCTACGAAGGACTGTGCGGCCAAATTATAGACCTCGTCCGGCTGCGATGTGCGGACGGCTTCGAGGAGCGAGACCGGGTCGGTCATATCCCCGCAGAGCAGCCGGATATGCTCTTTCAGATGCCCGACATGCCCGAGGTCATCGCCTGACCGTCTGCGGCGCAGTCCCCAGACCTCGTAGCCCTTTTCGAGCAGTAATTCCGCCAGATAGGAACCGTCCTGCCCGGTGATGCCGGTAATGAGTGCTTTCTTCATGGCGTCTCCTCTCATAATACCTGCCTATGCTGCAAACGCAGCGCGGCCGTCAGCTTCTTGATGTCCTGCGTGCTGCGCTTGCTGCAAACGAGCAGCGCATCCGGTGTATCCACGATGATGATCTCCCGCAGCCCGAGCACGGCGATGAGCTTTTCCTGCCCGGAGACCGTACAGCCGGTGCTGTCCACCGTCACAACATCGCCGTGCAGACAGTTGCCCTCCTGGTCTGCCGCGCCGATGCGCTCGATCGCCCGCCAGCTCCCGACGTCGTCCCAGCCGAAGCGGCACGGCACGGCGCAGATATTCTCCGCCTGCTCCATCACGCCAACGTCCACGGAAAC
>JAGADP010000178.1 GCA_017828885.1 Oscillospiraceae bacterium
CCCCGCTTGCGGGGGTGACTCCCCACGGGGTGGGGAGATGTCCGCAGGACAGAGGGGACTCGCCGCCCGTAAGGTGGGTGCCGCCGAACGGCGGCGGAGGGGGCACACGAAGCAAGAACCCGGGGGTTCTCGACAAGCAGGAACCGGCAGGGTCTCCCCTGCTGGTTTTTCGTATGGCGGGGAGCAGATGCGTGACCGGCATTGACGGATCCTGCCATATCTGGTATAATGGAGACATAGAAGGTGATACTGTGCATAAAAACCTTGACCTGTTCCTGACCTTTCTGAAGATCGGGGCATTTACCTTCGGCGGCGGTCTGGCGATGATACCGCTGATCCAGAAGGAAGTCTGCGACAACAAGCACTGGCTGAACGAACAGGATATTTCTGATATTGTGGCGATCTCGGAGACAACGCCCGGGCCTGTCGCCATCAACGCTGCGACCTTTGTCGGCTATAAAACAGCGGGGTTTTCCGGTGCATGTCTGGCAACGCTCGGCGTTGTACTGCCGTCGTTTCTCATCATATCACTGATCTCGCTGCTGTTGACGCAGTTTCAGAGCATCCGGGCTGTCCAGTACGCATTTATGGGCATCCGGGCGGCTGTCCTTGCGCTGCTCCTGAAAGCGCTGTGGATGATGTTCCGATCGGCAAAGAAAAGCGTCTTCTCCTATCTGCTCATGGGCGTTTCTCTGGTTCTGACGGCGTTCTTCAAGATAGACGTCGTGTTCGTCATCATCGGCTGCGGTCTGTTCGGACTGCTGTGGTCGTTGCTGCGCAGAAAGGAGCAAAGCGATGGCACTGATTGAGCTGTTCCTGACCTTTCTGAAGATCGGCGCCTTCACCTTTGGCGGCGGCTATGCGATGATCGCCATGATACAGGCCGAAGCAGAACGTCACGGCTGGCTGACGCAGGAGGAGCTTGTGGATTTCGTGGCGCTGAGCGAAAGCACACCGGGGCCGCTGGCGGTCAATATGGCTACCTTTGTCGGGCTCCGGACAGGCGGCGTATTCGGCGCGGCGATCGCAACGGTCGGTATCGTGCTGCCGTCCTTCATCATCATTTTGATCGTTGCAAAATGCTTTGAAGCGTACAAGAACAGCAAGGCTGTCGGCGGCATCATGGCGGGACTGAAACCGGCTGTGGTCGGCATGATCGGTGCCGCAGTGATCTCCGTGGCAAGGACAGTGTTCTTCCCGGCGGGGATCACGGCGGCGGTGTTTGGCTCTGCGGGGTTCTGGGTGTTCCTCGGATTATTTGCTGTGACGGCTGTGATGGCATTCAGGAAGGTGCATCCGATCGTGATCATTCTGCTCTCCGCAGCGATCGGGATCGGTGCGGGATACGGATTAGGATTGTGAATTCAATAAAAACGTAATAGATGCGGAAAGGAAGGCAAACATGTTTGAGAGCAAATATGCAAAAATTGAGTATATCGAAAAAGATGACGCTGTTTTCCATATCTGGAAGAAGGAAGCGCATTTTGCGGATTACAGAGAGCCCGTGACTGCTTCGCTCGCATTGCTCCGGGCGCATCCGGGCAGTCTGTTTATCGTGGATGCGCGGAACGGTTTCGAGGATGTGCCGGAGGATGTGGAATGGGGCTTTCAGTATTTCCTGCCGGAGCTGGTGAAAACAGGCTGTCGGATATGGGGCTTCATTCTGCCCGAAGTATCCGGCATCGAGGGCGAGATCGACCTGTGGACAGCGGAGATCGTAAAGCATTTCACGGTCATCCGGGCGGAATCGTATGAGGAGGTCATCCTGCAGGCACAGATCGAACGCATCACCTGCTATGAGGCGCTCATGCACCAGGCAGAAAACGGTGATCCGGAAGCGTTGCGGCAGCTTGCGTACTATTACGGCAGTCCGGCATGGAAGCGGGACTTTGCTGCGGATGAGGCCGGGCTTCTGCCGAAAGACCTTAAACGCGGTGTGCTCTCCGAGGATGGGATCTACAATTTGCTGGAGAAGTTTGACAACGACATGGAATAGTTTCCTGAACAGAACAGCAGGTGCTCACGGAAGGCCGTGGGCACCTGCTGTTTCTTTGTAGGACAGGAGCACTCTGTCTTCTTCATTTGCAGAAGCTACTCTGTGAGAACACCGTCCCACTCGCCCTGCATCTCCATTGAGAACGAGTAGCAAGCGTCGAATGTCCATTCGCCATTGATCTTCAGCATGAATACTGCGCCGGTGTCGCCGTTTCCGTTTTCGTATGCCATAGTGCCATAGACCGTGATGACATCCTCGATCGGATACTTCTCCAACCTTGAAGATGTGCCTTCCTCCATCTCTTCCTGTTCCTTCCGGATATATTCAGTGAATGTCTAAATGTGTTATTATTACATGTACATGGAGACCGGCGAGGACAAGCTGAAATCGCTGACCTGTCTGAAGAGGAATGTGGAGAGCTGCTTGACCACATTGCGTCGTACCAAACGGCCTAAAAAAGTCCTTGCCACTGCATATAACACCAAGCTGGTATCACTCCCGGAAGAGGAGCCTGAAACGACATAAAACATGC
The DNA here is from genome assembly GCA_017828885.1 of Oscillospiraceae bacterium. Taxonomy (GTDB): domain Bacteria; phylum Bacillota; class Clostridia; order Oscillospirales; family Ruminococcaceae; genus UBA3855. The sequence continues at coordinate 2,529 of JAGADP010000178.1, forward strand.
ATTCCACCAAAAACTGCCTCCCTGAAACAGGGAGGCAGTTCAGCTTGATCCTGATATAGTCATGCTCTCAAATCTTCTATAATAACACTTCAACTTCTGAACAGTCTACGCCAGCTTCACGACGAGCGTCACGCGGAAACAGCCATCCTGTATCTCCGCATAGACTTCGCCGCCCATGAGCGACATCAGCCGCTTACAGATGAACAATCCCAGACCGTTGCCCTGCACCTTCTCGGCATTGTTGCCGCGGTGGAAGCTCCCGAAGATCTGCGGAAGCTCCTTCTCATCGAGAGTGCAGCCGGTATTCGTCACCGTGATCAGCTCGCAGCCGTCCATTTTGTCAAAGCCGATCTCGATGCGTTTTCCGTCGCCGTATTTGATCGCATTCTCGATCAGGTTTTGCAGGCATTCCGCCAGCCGGTCCGCATCGCAGGACAGGATGCAGTCATCGTATTTGTGGATGAGGAACTCCGTTCCCGAAAGGCCGAGCTGCGGCGCATATCTTGCATGGATCTTCGTGATGATCTGGCTGAGAAACGCCTCGCCCTGCACGACCTCAAAGCTCATGAAATCCTCGCTTGCCGCCTTGGTGATCTCGCTGACAAACTGCTCGATCTCATCAGCGCGGACATTGATACTCTCCGCGGCAGCACGGCGCTTTTCCTCGTCGGTGTAGATGCCCTTGGCAAGCGCTTTGGCATTCAGCTTGATGGCGGAGAGGGGCGTTTTGATGTCGTGAGAGAGGGAGAGCAGCAGCAGCTTTTTGTCACGCTGCATGGACAGCTCCTTCTGCCGGTCGTCCTCGATCTTTTCCCGCAGGAGATTGACGCCCCATGTGAATTTCCCGAAGAAACGGCTTTTCTGCTCGGGGATCGGCACGGCCAGATTTCCCTTGGCAAGCTCCTGCGGCACATCGTTCAGGCTACCGAAGGGCTGTATCACATTTCGCCAGATATAGACAAATACGCCGCACAGCAGCAGAAACAGCACCGCCAGGGCAGCATTCACCGCAATAATGAGAGCGTTCTGGTTCACGGTCTCATATTCCACCCGGTACAGCGTCCCGCCCGCTTCGATGATGACATAGTGTTCATCGCTCTTGTACAGGTCAGCGCCCGAAAAAACGCCTGTCAGATGCGGATACTGCGCAAGGTCATAGCTGCCGGTCTCGGCGATCTCGTCCGCAAGGCGTTTGGCTTCCACACGGTACTGCCCGTCGGCATAGTTCCGGTGCTGTATCATAAAGATGTTGAGCGCCGCTGCCAGCACGGCAAACAGTACGAGCACGACAATGCACAGCTTTCTGAACGCCTTCATACGAACTTGTACCCCACGCCCCAGACGGTCAGCAGGCGCCTGGCATTTTTCGGATCATCGCCGAGCTTCTGCCGCAGCCGGTTGATGTGCACATGGAGCGTTTGCAGCTCCGAATCGCTGTCGCTGCCCCAGACCGTGCTGAACAGATACTCCTTTTTCAGTGCCTTGTTCTGGTTCTCGATCAGAAGCGTCAGCAGGTCAAATTCCTTCGCAGTGAGCTCCACAGGTGCACCGTCGATCTCGGCTGTCCTGTCCGCTAAGTTGAGCGTCACGCCGTCCGCTGACAGGATGCTCCGCTGATACCGCCGCTTGAAGATGCCCTTGATCTTGGCAAGCAGGATGTCAATATCATAGGGCTTTTCGATATAATCATCCGCCCCGAGGTCAAGGCCGTTCAGCTTGTCCTCCTTGTCCGTCCTTGCGCTGACAATGAGGATCGGCGTGTCGGCATTCTCGCGCAGCTTGGAGCATACCGCAAAACCGTTCATATCGGGCAGATTGATGTCCAGCACCACGAGCCGCGCACCATAGCGCTCGAATAGCTGCACAGCGCGTTCGCCGCTCTCCACCGCCGACACCGTATACCCCTCAGCACGCAGAAAATCCGTCAGCAGCGCACTCAGCTCCTTGTCATCCTCAACGATCAGAATATCGGTCATAGTATCACCACCTATCTCTATTGTACCATACTGGGGGCAATATTGCAAGTGTTGTTTGTGCAGGGGGCTGCGCCCCTGCACACTCTTTTCTAAAACAAGTCCCAATAGCGACGCTACGTTATCGCCCATGCGCTGCAATGCACCAAAATTTGAAACGCAAGAAAAACTGCATTAGAGCAGCTTTAGCTGCGATGTGAGAAACTGCACAGCTTTGCAGCCTTTGCGAAGCATTGGCTGCAAGCGGTCGGTGAAACAGTGCACCATAATCTGCGAAGCAAGACGCCAGCGGGGGCTCCCCGCTACCAGCCTTGTTCCATGAGCCAGTGGTTGAGTTCACGTTCACGGTCGCGGAGCTCTTTGTCTCCGCCCTGAAAATGCCCCATTTCCTTTTCGCCCATGATGCCGCCGTCCACGATGTACAGAATGCGGCTGCACTTGGCGGCGACCTTCGGATCGTGCGTCACGCAGAGGATCGTCGTGCCGTCACGGTTGAGGGAGAGCAGCTCGTTCATCACCTCGTCCGAGCTGGAGCGGTTCAGTGCGCCCGTGGGCTCATCGGCAAAGATCATCTTCGGCGCATTGATCATGCTGCGGCAGATACATGCCCGCTGGAGCTGACCGCCGGAGACCTCGTTGATGTCGTTGCCGCCCACATCGTCAATGCCGAGCCTGCGCATGAGCTGCCGCCCACGCTCCTCGATCGCCTTGCGGGTCTCGGTGTTCTTTTTGGACTTGACCGCAGGCAGAATGATGTTGTCCAGTACCGAGAGATTCTTCATCATGTACATCTGCTGGAAAATGAAGCCCATTTCATCAAGCCGGAGCTGTGCCAGCGCCTTGTCCGAGAGTCTGGCAGTTTCCTTGCCGTTGAAGATGACCTCGCCGGCGGTCACTCTGTCCATGCCCGAAACGCAGTAGAGCAGTGTAGATTTTCCGGAGCCGGACGGCCCCATGATCGCGACCATCTCGCCCTCCTCGATGGAAAGGTCGATGTTTTTCAGCACATTGTTCTGACGCTTGTTCACGATGTAGGTCTTGCAGAGACCCTTTGTCTGTAATACGGTATTCATGATATAATCCTCCTCATTCTGGTTGAATTTTGGTTATTTCCGATTTTTTATAAATCAGAATTGTTACTAACGCAGCGATCACATATACCGCTGCTTGAATGATGTAAAAAGCACTTGCCATCCTTGATGTCGCATCAACCACCAGAGTTCCTGCCAGAAAATTATCGAATGTGTGTATCAGTATCGTGTAAACAAGATTCCGGTGCTTTGTGTAGATATATCCAAAAACAACAGTCTGACTTGTCGTCTGCACGATGAAGGCAAGAATATAGATCAGAAGGTCAATGCCGTTTCCGCCGCGTAAAAACCATAACGGCAGATGCCAGAAAGACCATACCAGACCCGTTATCAGTGAAGCTTTCAGAACGCTGTATCGTTTCGCTTTGGAGGTCAGATAATATCCTCTCCATCCAAGCTCCTCACCCAGAGGACCGGAAACAAGTACAAGCAAAAACATCAAAGGATTGAGTGCAAATTCCTTGTTAAACAACTGACCGATACTTTTTCCGCTGACTGTGATCAGAATACCCAAACTCACAATATAAACAGCAAATGAGATGCATACTGAAATGATAATCCACTTGATACTGAGTTTATCGGAAAATGCGTTTTTGATAAATTCTTTTCTTGTCATTTCCGGATAGAGTTTCTTCGCCCATAGCATCAAAACAAAGAAGGATGACCAAGCCATAGGCGCAGAGACGATCAGCTCAATCGTATTCAGTACCTTTTCGGGCAGACCAAGCAGCATCACAAGACCACAGATCCCTATCTCCACAAAAAAGATCACATAGGTCATGACTGCAAAAAAGCGTTCGTTTTTTCTGTCTGTTATTTTCATACAACCAACTCCTCTGTCTTATTCAATAGAAGCCGTATCGCTTGCCTTAATGGTTTTCGTATACAGTGCCGTCAGGAGCGTGCCGATGACTGTCACACCGATCAGAATGGCAGGGCATACCGCAAAGATCTCCACCACATCAAATGCGATGCCTGTTGACGTTACGCTGCCGATCTGCGCAAAAATGAACGTGAGCAGTGCCTTGCTGAACGGGAGCACGATCACCGATGCAAGCACCACCGCAACGCCCGCTGCCACCACAAACCGCAGTGTATGCTGCCCGATGACAGAGCCGTTCCGGAAGCCGACCGCCTTCATCAGTGCGATCTCGCTCTTTTCCTTGGAGATGAAGCTGCGCTCCATGAGGATCACGATCAGCGCCGTCACGATCACGGTCATGAGCATCATCATCTGCTTGACAGTGGTGAGCGTGCCGGACATCTCGGTGAAGGTCTCCACCATCTCGGCATTCGTGTAGAGCTTGTCGGTGCCTGTGATGTCCTTCAGCTTTGCAATATTCTGTTCGATCTGTTTTTTATCCGGCGAACCGCTGAACTTGATCTGAACGCCCAGGAAATTATTGATCTTCTCCAGATCCAGCTCGGCATCCTCACAGAGCCTTGCTGCCATGCCGTTGTTGATAAAGGTCGAGAAGGTGCCTGTGATGATGAACTCCTTTTCCTCGCCGCCCATTTTGACCTTGATGCGGTCGCCGATCTCCGCATGCAGCTTTTCCATAGCAGCCGTTGTCAGTGCGACTTCATCCCGCTTCATAGGCGCGCTCCCGGCATCATACACAAAGCTGTCTGCGGGCGTGTTTCTCGTGACAAGATAGGAGATGCCGGCATTATCGGAGCCGTGGATCGTCGTGTAGATGCTGCTCATCGTCACGGTGCAGGTCCCGGGGATACCGTTCTCCTCCAGCATCTTTTCCGTCTCCTCGACAAGCGCCTTCCATCCGTCATTGCTGCTGATGCTTCCTTCCAATGCCTGATTGATGCTATCGTTTTTCAGATCGCCGAAATCGAGAATACTTACATCTGTCTCCACGGGGATACCAAACAGGAAGATGGGTTTGTCGCTCGACAGTGTGAATGCCATATTGGACATGACGGTCATCATCAGGACGCAGAGCGTGAACACCACGGTGATGATCGCAAACTGCTTCGGTGCGCTGAGTACGTCATTGAGTGCCATAAAGCCGGTCGCCGGGAGCTTGGAGCGCCCGAGGTGCATCACGCTTCTCTTCCCGAAGCGCTCGCCTGTCTGACCGCTGCGCACAGCGTCGATGGGCGACATTTTATTGATGCCTCTGGTGCAGCCGTAGCTGAACAGCAGGATCGCCGCCTCGACTGCCACGGAGCCCACAAGGCCGATCATGGTATTGCTGCCGCTGAACACGATGCTCTGGGAGACCGATCGGAGCAGATAGCCGCTGAGCGGTATGGAGCCCGCATAGCCGATCACAGCGCCGATCACCGCAATGGCCGCATATTTGGTGATGTAGATACTGCGGATACCGCCGTTCTGGATGCCGACCGCCTTCATCACGCCGATCTCCCGGAATTCCTCTGAGATCGTAAAGCCGATGGCGAACCGCAGCGTGACAAACGCCGCGATCACCAGCAGAACGCACACTGCCAGCAAAATATAGGCCGTGATCATATCATACATGAAATTGCTTTTCAGATAATCTTTGGTATAGGTGGAAACGCCCTCGGTATCGCCCGCCGCCGCAATGACCGCCTCCACATCACTGGTCTTGACAAAGGCCGTCTTTTCCTTCATGAAGGCAGAGCCATCGAGCGCCTCACACATGTCGTCCCAGTCAGCCGCATTCAGCATCACATAGGGGCTGGAAGAATTGTTCGTGTCCTGCGCCACAGTTTTGTAGAGCCCTTCAAACCGGAAGGAAAACTCGCTTTCCCCGATCGTGACAGTCAGCACATCGCCCTTTTCGGCGGTGACGCCCTGGAAGAAGTTTTTGGTGCAGAAGAAGCTGCCGGCCGGAATGCTCGTGATCTCCCGATCGTCCGCATCAAAGTACTTGCAGCCGAATTCCCTGTCGGAGACAAAGCCCGTGCCGTTGATGAGGTCTTTGATCTTCTCGCCGTTCAGCTTGAAATGATCCGGCGTCAGGTAGAACATCTCCTCGACCTTCACATGCTCCACTTCGGGGAGCTTGCGCAGCTTCTCATCGAGCGTCTGATCGGACGGCATACTGATCTTGACGTCCGGCGCATCCGACAGCTCCATGAAGTGCTCGATGCCGCCCGTCACAGCGACGATGTTGTTGACACTCGCCGCCGCCAGCATCGAGCACAGGATCACGAACAGCAGCAATATAATATTCATCGTTTTCTTACGTTTCAGGTCTTTCTTCAAGATTCTCCAGAACATAGTGCATACCTCTTTTCGTGTGTGGTGGTTCTCTCTATGATTCGATTATAGCATAACAATTCTTAACAAGTCTTTAACTTTGCAAAAGCAGAAAAAAGACGCTCCCGCATGGGGAGCATCGTTATAACAACTATTCGGTTTATCCTCTGCGCTCGTTCCGGATGTACTCGAGCAAGCCCTCGCAACCCGCCAAAATATCCGCATAGGCGGTCGAGAAATCGCCGCTGTACCACGGGTCATCCACATCCTCGCCGGGACGTCCGGCAAATTCGAGCAGGCGGTGAACTTTTCCCTCGGGGTCATCGGGAAAGATGCTGTTCAGCCAGCGCAGATTGGAGCCGTCCATGACCAGGAACAGGTCATACTGATCATACTCCGCACGGGTGAGCTGCCGTGCATGATGCCCGTCGCAGGAGATGCCGTGCTTTGCCAGCTCACGGCGCGCAGGCGGATAGACCGGATTGCCGATCTCCTCCCGGCTGACAGCACTGGAAGCGACAGTGACACCGGTGATATGCTCCTGCCGGAGCATATCCTTCAGGATAAACTCGCCCATCGGGGAGCGGCAGATATTGCCGTGGCAGACAAACATCACACGAATCATGCTATTTTTCCCTCCTGAAATGTCGTATTTTGCCGAGTTATGCGGACTTTTGCGAGGTCGGTTTGTTTTACACCCATTTTGACAGAACGGGGTGAAATCGACATAATTCGGCATAAATCCGCATATCTCGGTAGTCGTTAGTAGTAAAATAGTAGTAGAAATCAGGAAAATTACTACTAAGGATTTTGGC
>JAGADP010000179.1 GCA_017828885.1 Oscillospiraceae bacterium
GCCGGTGCGCATTCGAGGGAATTTGATCCGGAATCCCCGCACAAGGTCATCGACTTCATGGACGGCCAGAGCGAGACCATCGAGAAGGGCGGTACGCTCCGTCTCGGCAGCTATCCCTGCGTCATCGCAGCGGGCAGCAAGCTGGCGGAATGCTACGGCAGATACGAGATCGCCGAGCGCCACCGTCACCGCTATGAATTCGCCAACACCTACCGTGACACGCTCACCGGCGCAGGGCTCACCATCAGCGGCACCTCGCCCGACAACAGCCTTGTCGAAGCCGTGGAGCTGACAGAGCACCCGTTCTACATCGGTGTGCAGTATCATCCCGAGTTCAAGAGCCGCCCCAATAAGCCGCATCCGCTGTTCGTCGGACTTGTCCGCGCAGGTCTTGCCAGAAAGGAAGGTCAGAAATGAGAGTCAATCACAACGCCCTGAAGCTTGAAAACAACTACCTGTTCTCCGAGGTAGGCCGCCGTCTTGCCGCCTTCCAGAAGGAAAATCCTGACCGGAAGCTCCTCAAGTGCAGCATCGGCGACGTGACCCGTCCGCTGCCCCGCATCATCACGGACGCGATGAATAGCGCGGTCGAGGAGATGGGGCGTGCCGAGACCTTCCGTGGCTACGGCGCCGAGCAGGGCGAATCCTTCCTGCGCGAAGCCATCGCAAACTACTACAGCAAGCGCGGCATCCAGATCGACCCGGTGGACATCTTCATCAGCGACGGTGCCAAGTCAGACCTCGGCAACATGTGTGACCTGTTCGATGCCGACAATACCGTCCTCCTGCCGAATCCGGTCTATCCGGTGTATTATGACACGAACGTCATGGCGGGCCGCCGCGTGGTCTTCCTCGACGGCAGCAAGGAAAACGGCTTCCTGCCGATGCCTGACGAGAGCGTCAAGGCGGACATCATCTACCTCTGCTCGCCGAACAACCCGACCGGTGCAGTCTACAACCGTTCTCAGCTCACGGCGTGGGTACAGTATGCGATCGACCAGGGCGCTGTGCTGCTGTTCGATGCTGCCTACGAGTCCTACATCTGCGATCCCACGCTCCCGCACAGCATCTACGAGATCGCCGGCGCCGAGCAGTGCGCCATCGAGATCAACTCGCTCTCCAAAATGGCCGGCTTCACCGGTGTGCGCTGCGGCTGGTCGGTCGTACCGCGTGCCTTGCAGCTGGACGGCGCTTCACTGCATGATATGTGGTTCCGCCGCATGTCCACGAAGTACAACGGCACGAGCTACATCATCCAGCGTGCCGCCGAGAAGGTCTTCTCCGCAGAGGGACAGGCTGCCGTTCACGAGGACATCGCCTACTACATGGAAAATGCCCGCATCCTGAAAGCCGCGCTCACCAAGGCCGGCATCTGGTCCACCGGCGGCGAGAATGCGCCCTATGTCTGGGTACAGGCACCGGATGGCCTCGGCTCGTGGGAATTCTTCGACAAGCTCCTGCACACCTATGCCATCGCCGGCACTCCCGGCGCAGGCTTCGGCACCGCCGGCGAAGGCTATCTGCGCTTCTCCTCCTTCGGCACACGCGAGACCGTCGAAGCCGCTGCGGCGCTCCTCGAAACGCTGTAAGCTGAGAATGTTCATAAGTATTGTTTCCCTGCCGAAGGTGGGAAAACAATATGAAAAACGATTTTGGGTTCGCAGAATTTGTGCTCTGTGCTGAAAATATACTTGACAGACCACCTCTCTGTATGCTATAATTACTATAGTGCCAGCCTTGTGCGGCATCGGCAAGATCATGTGTGGAGGGGATCGTATGAACCATCAGCTTATCGTAACAGTCAGCAGAGAATTTGCCAGTGGCGGCAGAGAGATCGCCAAGATCCTGGCAGAACGCCTTGGTATAGAGTATTATGACCGCAATCTGCTCGATGTGATCGCCGCAGAAAAGCTCGGCGACGTCGAGAAGCTGCGGAAGTTTGACGAGGTGCCACGCATCTTCCTCAAGCGTACCGTCCGCGGCATGACCAGCTCCCCGGAGGAGAACGTGGCGCAGATCCAGTTCGACTACATCACAAAGCTGGCCGATTCGGGCAAGTCGTTTGTGATCGTCGGCCGCTGTGCCGATGAGGTGCTTTCGGAGTACCCGGGTCTGGTGAAGATCTTTGTGCTGGCGGATGAGGAATCCAAGATCGACCGCATCTGCGAGTCGAGAGAGGTCAACCGCGACGAAGCTGCCGGCATCATGCGCCGCCACGACCGCCACCGCAAGCTCTACCACAACTACTACTGCTCTCTCGGTTGGGGCGATTCCCGCGGCTATGACATCTGCATCAATTCGAGCCGTCTCGGCATCGAGAAGACCGCGGATTTCCTGGAGCAGTACATCCGGGAGCGTATCATCAAGTAACATATCAGGAGTATGCTCTGAAAAGGGCATCCTCTTTTGTATTGACAGTACTCACCAACTATGCTATAATAAAAATAAGAAATCACAAGCAGAGCAGCCCGTCCGGGCAGGCTTTGCTTTTTTAAGGGGGAACAGAACATGCAGAAGGTGCTGCTCAATGCAGACTGGAGGATGCAGCGGGCGGGGGATCCGGCGCAGTATCCATGCAGTGTGCCGTGTTCGATGTACCAGGCATTGCTGGATGCGAGCGTGATCGAGGATCCGTTTTACAGGGAGAATGAGACGGCGGCGAAAAAGCTCTCGGAGGACGACTGTACCTTTTCCACAGCCTTCCGGCGGCCGGAATGTGCAGAGGCCGCCCATGCCGTGCTGTGCTTTGACGGCATTGACACCATCGCGGAGATCTACCTGAACGGCGAACTCCTCGGCAAAACGGACAACATGCACCGCCAGTGGCGCTTTGATGTGACGGAGCGCTTGCAGGAGGAGAACACCCTCACGGTGCAGATCACATCACCCTTGCGCTATATCGCCGAACAGCAGGCAGAACACCCGCTCTGGGGCGTCAAGTCCACCGTGCCGGGTTTCCCGCACATCCGCAAGGCGCACTATATGTTCGGCTGGGACTGGGGCCCGCAGCTCCCGGATATGGGCATCTGGCGGGACGTATACCTCGAATGCTACGACACCGGGCGCATCACCTCCGTGCAGTATTTGCAGGAGCACCGCCCCGATGAGGTCGATCTGACCGTAAAGCCTGCGTTTGCATGCGATACCGAAGGGCTGCGCTGGCAGTTTGCGCTGTATGATGCCGATGAAGAAGCCGTCTGCCGCTCGGAGCTGATGCCCGTTGCGGAACCGCTGACCGTGACCATCCCGGAGCCGCGGCTCTGGTGGGCAAGGGGCTACGGCGAGCCGCATCTCTATGCAGCAGTCGTCCTGCTGACGGATGCGGACGGCAACCCCATCGACAGCCGCACCGAGCGCATCGGCCTGCGGACACTGACCGTGAACCAGGCGCCGGACGAATGGGGCGAGCGCTTCTGTCTGCGGCTCAACGGCGTGGACATCTTCGCGATGGGCGCCAACTACATCCCGGAGGATCAGCTTCTCCCGCGCTGCACAAAGGAACGCACCGAAGCCCTGTTACAGGCATGCGTGGACGGCGGCTTCAACACCGTGCGCGTCTGGGGCGGCGGCTATTATCCGGGCGATGCCTTCTATGACTTCTGCGATGAAAACGGCCTGATCGTGTGGCAGGACTTCATGTTCGCCTGTGCGAATTACCGCCTGACGGACGCTTTCTGGGAGAATGTCCACGCCGAGATGACAGACAACATCCTCCGCCTGCGCAATCACGCCTCCCTCGGGCTGTGGTGCGGCAACAACGAGATCGAAACGGCCTTCGAGAACTGGGGCTTGCCTGAGAACCCGGCGGCCAAGGCAGATTACCTTGAGCAGTTCGAGCACCGGATGCCCGCGCTTGTGGCGGAGCTTGACCCGCAGCGCTTCTACTGGCGGTCATCGCCCTCGGCACACGGCGGCTGCGTGGACACGGAATCCAATGCTGCCGGCGACCAGCATTACTGGGACATCTGGCATGGATTGGAGCCGTTTACGGCGTTCCGTGAGCTGCACTATCGCTTCTGCTCGGAGTACGGCTTCGAGTCTGTACCCTGCCGCAAGACCATGCAGACGGTCTGCGACGAGACACAGGGCGACCTGAATCTGCTCTCGCCGGTGATGGAGGCGCATCACAAGTGTGATGACGGCGCCGGCAAGATCCTGTACTACCTTGCGCAGATGATGCGCTACCCGGAGAGTATCGACGCGCTGAGCTATGCGACGCAGCTCGTGCAGGCCGAGTGCATCCGCTCGAATGTGGAGCACATGCGTCGCAGCAGGGGACGCTGCATGGGCTCGCTCTACTGGCAGCTCGGGGATTCCAACCCGGCGATCTCGTGGAGCAGCGTGGATTATTACGGTAGATGGAAGGCGCTGCACTATTTCGCCAAGCGCTTCCATGCGCCGGTGCTGCTGACGGCGGGCGCCTTCGGTGAGCCGGTGCTGAACATCTCCAACGAGACGATGCACGAGGTCGAAGGCACGGTTCATTGGTCGATCCGTGACGCAGGCAGCGATATTCTGGCATCCGGGGAGATCCCGGTGAGCGTACCGCCGCTGACGGCTGTGGACTTAGAGCGGCTGACGGGTGTGGAGGAGTTCTACACGCCGGAGAACCGCCGCCGGTGCTATCTTGCGTATGAGCTGACCGCCAGGGACGGTACCTGCCTGAGCAAAGGAAGCTCCCTCCTGTGCGTGCCGAAACAGTTCGCCTTCCGGAAGCCCAATATCCGGATGGAGCTGCGCAAGCTGCCGGAGCATTATATCGTGGAGGTATCCTCGGATGTGTTCGTGCAGGGGCTCGCGCTCGACTGCCGGACGCTCGATGTGGTCTTCTCGGACAACTGGTTCGACCTGCACGGCGGCGAGACCGTCTGCGTGACCGTGCCCAAGCGTGTCGGCCTGACGCTTGAAATGCTGCGGGAGGAGATCTTTGTAAGGCATCAGGGGCAAGAATCGTAACTACTCGCTTCTGCTACTTGCAAAATGCCCATATTTGTGCTATAATAAAACTATCATACCCATAAGGGAAAGGGAGGATCTATATGAAACGACAGATCACAGCAGGACTGACAGCCTTTGCCATGCTTCTTTCAGGTGTTCCGGCAATGATGCTGCCCGAAGTGGCGGGCATCACAGCACATGCGGAGGACTATACAACGGTCACGGAGGGGTATCTGACTTACAGGGTATACAGTACCTATGCAGAGGTGTCGGATTTTGACTGGAAATGCCCGGATGCTGTTGTTACGATCCCGAACACGGTCAATGGACTTCCGGTCATCAGTATCGGCAATGGAGCGTTCAAACATCTCAAATATGCTGATGCACCGTCTTCCTTAGAAGAAGTTGTTCTGCCCGCAGGGCTGATCAGTATTGGAAGCTCTGCCTTTATGGGTTCAACGATAGTCACAATGGATATTCCGGATTCCGTTGATTCTTTCGGGTCGTGGGCGTTCTGTGAATGTGAGAATCTTACATCGGTCAAGCTGCCAAAATACTGCAAGGAGTTACCGCATTGTATGTTTAGTGACTGTCCCAAGCTGGATGATGTTATCATCCCTTCCGCAGTTGAAACTATAGGCTATAATGCATTTACTAACACCGGACTGACAAGTGTGACAATTCCGGGCAGCGTCAAGAAGATCGATACAAGCTTCACGGAATGTACCGCTTTGAAAACGGTTGTGATCGAGGAGGGCGCAACCGGTATTGACAATGCCTTTGCCGGATGCACGGCGCTGGAAAGTGTCAAGCTTCCCTCGACCATGTGCTTTGTGCAGAGCGGCGCACTTTCGGGTGCATTTATGAACTGTAGCTCTCTGACGGATGTCACGATCCCCGAGGGCGTCACGTATGACACTGCATTCGGCGCGAGCCTTTATAATACATTTGAAGGCTGTACCAGTCTCAAGCAGATCCAATTGCCGGAGAGTTTTCACGTTATTGTAAGTGACATGTTTCATGGCTGTTCCTCTCTGGAATCCTTTGAGATCTCCAAGGGGGTCAACAGAATTGCCTACAGTGCGTTTGAGGACTGCATCTCCCTGAAAGAGATCGTCATCCCGGCCAATGTGGAAACTGTGCAGCCAGAGGCATTTATGAACTGCGCCAAGCTGGAAAAGATCGTATTTCTGAATCCTGACTGTGATATATATCCTGGCGGCTATACGATCTGCAATTACACGCTGAACAACAAGTATTATTACAATGGCACGATCTGCGGTTACGAGGGTTCTACAGCGCAGGCTTATGCCGAAAAATTCGGCTACCACTTCGAGCTGATCGGCACACCTTCCCCCGGCGTGACGCTGGGCGACCTCAACGCTGACAATGCTGTCAACGCCTCCGATGCTGCCACGATCCTGATCGCAGCCGCAGCAGCCGGCGCGGAGGGTGACTACAGCCTGACGGACGAGCAGATGGCAGCCGCCGATGTCAACGGCGACGGCACCGTCAATGCCTCCGATGCGGCGCTCGTCCTCATCTATGCCGCCTATGTCGGTTCAGCAGAGGAACCGGTCAGCTTTGAAGAGTTCATGAAAAACAGAGGGTAAAGTCCGTTTTCCCCTTTACATTTTCAAAGAAATGCTGTATAATAAAAGTACCAAATTTGTTTTAGGAGGTAATCTCATGGACATTAAGGCAAAAATCGAGGAAGTCATCAACAAAGTGCAGAACGACAAGGATTTTGCTGCGAAGTTCACCGCAGACCCGGTCAAGGCTGTCGAGGGTGTGCTTGGCGTGGATCTGCCGGATGACCAGATCAACGGCATCATCAGCGCTGTCAAGGCAAAGCTTGCAAGCGGCGAGCTGATGGGTGCCATCAGTGGTGCTACCGGCGGCAACGGCGGCGACCTGATGGGTGCGCTCGGCGGTCTGCTTGGCGGCAACAAGGAATAATCGTCAGACAGATGCCCCTGCTTCCCGCGGGGGCATCCTTCTTGGAGGAGATCATGGAAAAAGACAGAGAAAAGACCAATGTCATGCGGATCCTTGACCAGAAGAAGATCCCGTACAAGCACTATTGCTATGCCGATACCCAGGCCGTCAGCGGCGTGGAGGTCGCGGCCGTGCTCGGACAGGATCCCGCACAGGTGTTCAAGACCCTCGTCACCGAGGCAGGGAAGGGCGGACATTACGTCTTTGTCATCCCGGTGGCAGAGGAGCTGGATCTGAAGAAGGCCGCCAAGGCCGTCGGCGAAAAGAGCGTGAGCATGCTCAAAGCCAAGGAGCTGCTCCCGCTGACAGGCTACATCCATGGCGGCTGCTCGCCCATCGGCATGAAGAAGCAGTTCGTGACCGTCATCGACAAAAGCGCCGAGGCGTTTGACACGATCATTTTCAGCGCCGGAAAGATCGGCTACCAGGTCGAGGTCAACCCCGCCGACCTCGCAAAGATCATCCGCATCTCGTTTGCGGAGCTGACTGTATGAAAAACCCCCGCAGCGTCCTTGCTGCGGGGGCATTCTGTCATGCGGCCTGGAATTTCTGGCGTACCTGCTGCACCTTCTGCTGTTCGGCGCAGTCATTCTGGTACTAGCCCTTGGCGGACATCTCGGCGTAGATGCTGCTCTGCATGCCGAGAGACTCGTTGAGGGCGGTGCGGAAGCTCTGCTGCACCTCCGGGGTGGCGGATTCGACCGTACCGTGCAGGTACAGGGTGCAGGCGCCCTTCTCGAGGTTGAGAAGATCCTGCATGATGTTCTGTTCGTTCATGTGCGTTCCTCCTTTGTCGTGCTTACAGCATGCCATACAGACTGCGGTAGATCTGCTGGTGCTTCTGTGCCATCTGCTGGACACAGCTCCGCAGATGCTCGTCCTGCAGGGCGTTCATGGCTTCGTTGCACTTGGTCTGGAAGAATTTTTCATGACCGAGCGCATCCTCGAGATAGAGTAATTCTTTGGATGTCATTTCTATCACCTCCGTCATCATTATGGACGGAGATGAAAGGCTTATGCAGGAGGGGTAAGCTTTTTTTCGATCTTTGCCTTGATTGCGACAATGACCGTGATGGCAACGTTGGTACAGATGGATGTGGCTGCGAGCGGAAGATTATTCTTGCCACCGACAAGGATCATCATGAACCAGAATGCAGAAAGCAGTGCCGTGCCGAGAATATCGAGGATCAGACAGATCTGCTCGGCCTTCTGCCGATGCTTTGTCAGGGCATGGATCAGTTCAAACACAATGGTAAGCGGGATCGTCGGCAGCAGCATCGCGATGAACACCAGCAGTACCAGAGGGGATTCGGCCTTCGGGTACTCGAGAACAAAAAAGACGATCCCGGCGATCAGACAGAGCGCCGCAAGCAGATAATCATAGAGACGTTTCATAGAAAGGCTCCTTTCGGGGGCTTTTTTTCTATTATAGCATAGGAATGGCGGTTTGGCAAGACAATTCTTCACGCAGCGGCACTTTCCTGCATACTCTGTACCAGAGCGACTGCTCGGAAAAGGAGCGATGCATCATGAAAGAACCAGTTATTCTTGTGGCCGGCGGGGATCTGCGATATGGCTATACAGCGCAGGCTCTGGCGGAGCACTATGAGGTGTGGGCGGTGGGCTTTACACGGCAGTTTCTGCCCGATGAACGCATCCGCCTTGTGGAAACGGCTGCGGACGGCCTGCCCCTCTGCGATGTCCTGCTGTTGCCGATGCCTGTCTCGGAGGACGGCGTGCTCGTCAATGCGCCCTATTCCCGGCAGCATCTGCCGCTGGCGGGATTCCTTCCGAAGATCCGGGAGGGCGGTCTTGTGCTCGGCGGGCGCTTCGGGAAGGCGCAGGCGCTGTTTACACAGGCGGGCATAGAGACGGTGGATTACCTTGCCCGCGAAGAGCTCAGTATGCGCAATGCCGTCCCGACGGCAGAGGGGGCTATCCAGATCCTGCTCGAGGAGATGCCCCGGACGATCTTCGGCAGCAAAATGCTCGTGCTCGGCTTCGGCAGGATCGGCATCCGCATGGCGATGCTGCTCACGGCACTCGGCGCAGATGTGACCGTCGTGGCGAGGGATCCCGCCGCAAGAGCCTACGCCGAAATGCTCGGCTGCCGGAGCATCCCGTTCGCGGCGCTGCCAGAGCATGCGGCCGGTGCGGATGTGATCTGCAACACAGTTCCCGCCACCGTCATCGACAAAAACGTCCTGCAAGCCATGCAGCCGGAGGCGCTCGTGCTCGACCTTGCCTCCAAACCGGGCGGCGTGGACTGGGAGGCCGCACAGACCCTTGGAAGGCGCGTCGTATGGGCGCTGTCGCTGCCAGGAAAGACGGCTCCCGTGAC
>JAGADP010000180.1 GCA_017828885.1 Oscillospiraceae bacterium
CGAAACATTATGCATTCTCCTTTTCAAACTTCTCCATGAAAGCAACAAGCTTCTCAACGCCTTCAATGGGCATTGCGTTATACATGCTCGCTCTCATGCCGCCGACAGTCTTGTGACCCTTGAGATTTACAAATCCCGCATCGGTCGCTTCCTTGATGAACTTCGCATCAAGATCGGCATCGCCCGTGACAAAAGGTGCGTTCATAAGAGATCTGTCTTTGGGAACTACCGTTCCTTTGAACATCTTCGAAGAATCAAGATAATCGTAGAATACCTTTGCCTTCTTCTCGTTACGCTCCTTCATGACCTCAAGACCGCCCATCTTCTTGATCCACTTGAACACTTTTCCGCAAATGTAGATCGTGTAGCACGGAGGTGTGTTATAAAGTGAAAGTGCATCGGCCTGTGTCTTCCATTTAAGGAGTGTCGGTGTTCCCGGGAGAACATCATCCGTTATTAGGTCTTCCCTGATGACTGCGATAACCATTCCGGCCGGGCCTACATTCTTCTGAACGCCGCCGTATACAACGCCGTACTTGCTGACGTCGATCGGCTCAGACAGGAAGCAGGAAGACACATCGGAAACGAGGATGTGACCCTTCGTGTTCGGCAGCTCCCAGAATTTTGTGCCGTAGATGGTGTTGTTCTCGCAGATGTAAACATAGTCTGCATCCTCCGGGATGTCCAGATCGGAGCAGTCCGGAATGTAGGAGAAGGTCTTGTCAGCAGAAGAAGCGACCTTGACGACTTCGCCGTACTTCTCTGCTTCAGCAGCAGCCTTCTTTGCCCACTGGCCGGTGATAATGTAAGCTGCCTTGCCGTTCTTCATCAGGTTCATCGGTACCTCTGCGAATACCAGAGATGCGCCGCCCTGGAGGAAGATCACCTTGTAGTTGTCCGGGATGTTCATCAGGTCGCGGAGATCAGCCTCGGCCTCCTTGATGATCTGATCGTATACCTTGGAGCGGTGGGACATTTCCATAACGGACATGCCGCAGCCCTTGTAATCCATCATCTCTGCTGCACATTCCTGAAGAACCTCTTCCGGCAGAACAGCCGGACCTGCGCTGAAATTGTAAACTCTGCTCATTGTGCGTACCTCCACATACATTTTTAAAAATAACGGGATCGTCTTGTGCATTCCGGGCCTGTTAAATTTTTGTCAGGCAGGGGATGCAAAAACCCATCTATTATTATACTCTTTTTTATAGGGACTGTCAAGACAGTTTGACAGATTCTTCTGATTTTATAAAAAGTGCCTGTATTTGACAGGCGGTTTTTGTGTATTTGTAACGAGGACAAGTGTCTTTGTGAGATGGAATGCAGTGCGGGACATGTGGAAAGTGCCGCCTTTTGTGTAAATATCACGATTTCCACATGGGCGATTTGTCGTTTTTATGGGAATTCGGAAAAAATGCGGAAATCCTCTTGACAGAAGTCTTGCTTTTCGCTATAATAATAGGGTATAAGAGTACTTGTGCTCTGTCAATTCGTCGGCGGTCATCGGCGTTGGGCTGAGGATGCCGGCATATGCGAGAGGAGGAGACCTGCAATGAAAAGAACGTATCAGCCGAAGAAGATCCATAGAAAAAAGGAACATGGCTTCATGAAGAGAATGTCCGACAGAAACGGCAGAAAGGTTTTAGCTCGTAGGAGAGCAAAGGGCAGAAAGAGACTTTCCCATTGACGAGTCAGACCACAAATCATGCATTTGTGGTCTTTTTGTTTTATCGTGGAGGGAAGACCGCCGGAGGATTGTGCGTGATGATGTATACGGAGATCCTGAAAGAAAACAGGGAGTTTCAGATGTGCTACCACAAGGGGAAGTGCATCGTTTTGCCGTTTGTCATCCTCTATGCACGGAAGAACAAGCTCGGATGCAACCGGCTTGGGATCACCACCGGCAAGAAAGTCGGCAATGCAGTCTGCCGGAGCAGAGCACGAAGGCTCATCCGGCAGGCCTGGCGTGAAAATGAGCTTGCTGCACCCATCGGACTCGACATTGTCATTGTGGCAAGGCCGAAACTGCTGACTGTCAAGTCGCAGGTGCTCGGTGAGAGCCTGAAACGGCACGGCATCCCCGGTCTGCATAAGATCTATGCGGGGGAGCCGCTGCCGCAGCCAAAGGGGAAGCAGGCATGAAATATGTACTCGCACTGCTGATCCGGTTTTACAGGAAATGCATTTCTCCGCTGTTCCCGCCGTGCTGCCGGTATTATCCGTCATGCTCGGCTTATGCTTTGACTGCGATCGAACGGTTCGGAGCGTGCAGGGGCTTTGTACTGGCTTTCTGGCGGCTGCTGCGCTGCAATCCCTGGTCAAGGGGCGGCGTGGATGAGGTGCCGGAGACGTTTACACTGCATCCGAAAATATCGTATCCGTCTGTGTCACGGCAGGACGATCGGGCTTCTGGTCCGCCGGAGGAATAGCCGTAACGGAGGAACGGATATGGATATTGCGTATTTATTGTTTTTACAGGACATCAGAAACGGGCTGAGCGAATCGGTGACGGACTTTATGGTGCATGTCTCGGATTTTGCTGTGTCGTATCTTTACGTGATGGCTGTGCTCGTCTATTGGTGTCTGGATAAGCGCTGCGGACTTCATGCGCTGGGGTCGTGGTGCTGCGTGGTCGCCATCAATTCGGTGGTGAAGCTGACGGCTTGCGTGTATCGCCCATGGATCCGTGATGCACGGGTCGTGCCGGCGGGTGATTCGATCAAGACGGCGACGGGATATTCGTTCCCGAGCGGTCATTCCGTCACGGCAAGCAGTACCTACGGGTCGTTTGCGGTGGATGCCTGGAAGAAGATCCGCTGGATCTCGTTTGTCTGTATCTTTATGGTGCTGCTGACGGGATTCTCACGGAATTTCCTGGGGGTACACACGCCGCAGGATGTCATCGTCGGAGTGACGGAGGGCACACTGACTGCCATCGGGCTGTACTTTGTGTTCGGTTATCTGGAGAAGCATCCTGAGAAGGAAAACTGGTTCCTCATCGGGGGTGTTGTCTACTGCGTGGCGGCGCTGTGCTATATCACATTCAAGCCCTATCCGATGGACTATGTGGACGGCGCACTGCTGGTGGATCCCGACAAGATGATGAATGACGGGTACGGAGATCTCGCAAAGCTGCTGACACTGTGCGTATGCAGATTTATTGACAAGACCTGGATCAGGTTCAGACCAGAGCTGACAAAGAAGTCCCTGGCGGCTGGTATTGTTGGCGTGGCCATCCTGATGCTGATGGAGGATTCGCTCAAGGCTCCGCTGGTGGAGCTGCTGGGCGGTCACTGGGGCAAGTTCATGAAAAGCGTGATCGTGCTGACCTTTGCGCTTGTGATCTGGCCGCTGGTGCTGAAAGCTGTACAGAAAAAAGAGCAGCAGACGGCTGCGGCGTGATATGCCGGGAACGGCTGTCACATTTGTTTGGATTGTTTATTGGATAATAAGGAATGAGGTAGCAAAAATTGAATTTTATCATTAATATCATCGGTGTGCCGCTTGGCTTCATTATGAAGCTGATCTACAACTGGGTGGGGAACTATGGTATCGCCATTATCCTCTTCACGCTGTTCACGAAGATCCTGCTGTTCCCTGTGAGCTACAAGCAGCAGAAGAATGCGGCAAGGCAGCAGCTCCTGGCGCCGAAGCTCAAGAAGCTCCAGGAGAAGTACCGCAATGAGCCGGAGAAGATGCAGCTCGAGCAGTCGAAGCTGTATCAGGAGGAGAATATCAATCCGTATTCCTCCTGCCTGACATCCTTCATCCCGCTGATCTTACTGTGGGGCGTGCTTGCGGTTGTGTACAAGCCGATGACCTATATCATGGACTACAAGAAGCCTGTGATCGAGGAGGCAAAGGCCATCGTCCTCATGATCGACGACGACCGCGAGGCTGCCGAAAAGCTGATCAACAAGAACAGCATGCGTGAGGAGCTCATCCTCATGGGCAAGCTGCTCCAGGACGGCAAGGCCGAGGAGTTCCAGGCGATCGTCAAGAGCGGCGAGGTCACGGTATGGGACAAGGACGGCAATGAGTCTGTGCAGAAGCTGGCGGCCATCGACGAGAGCTTTGTGCCGGCGGTGACACAGTTTGCGGAGACATTCAAGATCGGCAATACCAATCTGAGTGAGACTCCGAACTGGAAGCCGATGCAGAATTCGACGGTGTTCCTGTTCCTGATCCCGATCCTTTCCGGTATTTTGCAGCTTTGCATGACGATCTACATGCAGCACATGCAGAAGAAGCGCAATCCCGATATGCCGAACATGGGCCCGATGAACGCGATGCTGTACTTTATGCCGCTGTTCTCGGTATGGATCGGCTTTACGGTGCCGGCCGGTGTCGGCTTCTACTGGATGTGTTCTTCGGCGTTCTCCTTTGTGCAGAGCTTTTTGCTGTACTCCTGGTTCAACGAGGAGAGAGTGCAGAAGATCGGCGAGATCGAGCGCGAGAAGGCGAAGAAAGCCAATCGCAGACCGAGCATGATGCAGCGGCTGATGGAGCAGCAGGAAGAAATGCTCCGGCAGCAGCAGGGGGGAGAAAGCCCTGCAACGCTTGGCGGCGGTCCTTCCAACAGGGTACGGTATTCTGATGATGACGGCACAGAGAGAAAGCCGTCCCGTTCTGAGATAGAGGAATACAATACTTCCGTGATCCGTGAGGCAAGAAAGCGGATGGCTGAGAAGTACGGTGAGGAAGAGGTACAGGAAGAGCCAGTGAAATTAACTAAGAAGAAAAAGAAGTAGGAGGTCGTACCATGATCAAAAGTCAAGTATTTACAGAAAAGACGGTCGAGAAGGCAAGAGAGCTGGCTGCAAAGACGTTTGGTGTCGCAGAGTCGGACATCACGTTTGAGATCCTCGAGGAGCCGAAGCGCGGGTTCCTGGGCATTACAAAGGGACTGGCCAAGGTGAAGGCGACCTATACTTCCATTGATGTTTCTGCGGCGGATCACCGCCAGACCAAGCACGAGATCGAAGTTCCGCCGGCGGTGGAGTACGATGTTGTGGAGGAGAAGCCCGCACAGCCGGCTATGTCGGATGCGGAGATGGATAAGGCCATCAAGGACGCTTCTGCGGAGCTGGGCGCTGCGGCGGCTGCCTTTGCAGAGGAGCCGGAGGAGAAGCCCTCTGTTCTCGAGCAGGCTGCGGCTGTGATCGACGATGTGGCCAAGGAAGTGGCTGACGTTGTGGAGGATGCCGCCAAGGAGGTCGCTCCCGCTGTGGAGGAGACTGCCAAGGAGGTCGCTCCGGCTGTCGAGAATGCTGTGAACGAGGCAGCAGATGCCGTCAAGGAGGCTGTTGAGCCGGCCAAGGCTGAGACCGAGACCAAGGAAGACAAGGCGGACAAGGTGCCGTTTGATGAGGAGCTGATCGTGGGCGAGCCTTCTGAGGCTGCGCTTGCAAAAATCGAGAAGGCAAAGGCCTATCTCGCAGGCATCCTCGAGAAGATGGGCGTGGAGGCGACCTTTGAGGTCAAGGCCGGTGCGGAGAGCGCGATGATCGACATCGTGGCTGCCAACAACGGCGCTGTGATCGGCAAGAGAGGCGAGACCCTCGATGCACTCCAGTATCTGACATTCATGATCGCCAACAGAGGCGACAAGGAATACTACCGCATCATCCTGAACAGTGCGAACTATCGTGAGCGCCGCCGCAAGACCCTCGAGGAGCTGGCTGCGAAGATCGCTAAGAACGTACTGCGCAGCGGCAGACAGATGATGCTCGAGCCGATGAATCCGTATGAGAGACGCATCATCCACTCCGCGATCGCTGAGATCGACGGCGTGCAGTCCAAGAGCATCGGCGAGGAGCCGTATCGTAAGGTGGTCATCTCCTCTACCGAGCGTCCGCAGAGACGCGGCAGAGGCGGCCGTGGCGAGCGCGATGACCGCGGCGGCAGAGGCGGTCGCGGCAGAGACGATCGTCGCAGACGCGACGGCGGACGCCGCAGAAATCCGGATGCACCGCCGGAGCGCATTTCGATGGATTCCATGAAGACAGCTTTCGAGAAGGAGTACAAGCGTCCGAAGGCTGAGGATGAGATCAATGCAGGTCTGTACGGTAAGATCGAGTTCTGAGTAAGTACTGATTGATTTATAAATCAGTACAGGGGGCGTGGGGCGCAGCCCCACAAGTAGCCATTTTATGATCCCGAAGCACTGTATTATGATCGATCCAGTGCTTCTATAACGAATGAATGAAAGGGAGGCTGGACGGTTGCGTTCAGCCTCTTGTTTTGGAGGTACGAGCATGGAGACGATCGCAGCGATCGCGACCCCGCACGGTACGGGCGGCGTGGCGGTCATCCGCATTTCAGGGCCGTATGCCATCCGGCGTGCGGCGGAGGTCTTTGCGCCTGTCAGGGGTAAGACACCGCTCGAAATGGCGGGGTATACGTGTGCTTATGGCTATTTTATGCAGAATGAGGAGCGGCTCGATGATGTGGTGCTGACGGTGTTCCGGGCGCCGCACAGCTATACCGGCGAGGATGTGGCGGAGATCTCCTGCCACGGCGGACGGTATCTGACGGAGCGGCTGCTGCGGGCAGTGCTCTGTCCGGAGGTGCGGCTCGCGGAGGCGGGTGAGTTCACGAAGCGGGCGTTCCTGAACGGGAAGCTGAGCCTGACACAGGCGGAGGCTGTCGCGGATCTGATCGCGGCGTCCGGTGAGAAGGAGCTGCAATGTGCGCGGGCGCTCCGGGAAGGGGCGACGTTCCGGCGGATCCAGCGGCTCTCGGACGTGCTGCTTGAAATGCTCTCCGACTTAGCGGTCTGGGCGGATTATCCGGATGAGGACATCCCGGAGGTGGACGGCGGGGCGCTCGAGAAGCGGCTTTCGGCGTTGCTTTCGGATATGGAGACGCTGCTGAGCTCGTATGACTATGGGCGGATCCTGCGCGAGGGGCTGCGGACGGCGATCGTCGGGCGGCCGAATGTCGGGAAATCGACGCTGTTCAATGCGCTTTCCGGTTGCGAGCGTAGCATTGTCACGGACATTGCAGGCACGACGCGGGATGTGGTCGAGGAGCAGGTGCGGATCGGTTCGTACCGGCTGCGGCTGTCGGATACGGCGGGCATGCATGAGACGGATGAGCCCATCGAGCGCATCGGCGTGGAGCGGTCGCGTCAGCATTTGCAGGCAGCGGAGCTCGTGCTGGCGGTGTTTGACACGTCGGAGCCTTGTACGGAGGCGGATCGGGCATTATTGGAGCTGCTGCCGGAGGAGCGTACCATCTGCGTGTGCAATAAATCGGACAAGGGACTGTGCTGGCAGCCGGAAGGGGATTGTGCGGAAACTGTCTATATATCGGCAAAAAATGAGGATAATCTGAAAGCGCTCGAAGCGGCCGTGGAGCGGTTTGCACAGCGGCAGGGGGCTGCCTGGGAGGATGGCATGATCGCCAACGAGCGGCAGCGGGACAGCCTGCGGGCGGCGGTGGAGGCCGTGCGGGAGGCGCTTTCTGCCTTGCAGATGGGCATGGCGTTCGATGCGGTGACGGTCTGCCTCGATGCGGCGGCGGATGCGCTGCTGCAGCTCACGGGAGAACGCATCACGGAGCGCGTGGCGGACACCGTGTTTGAGCGGTTTTGTGTAGGAAAATAGGCATTTGGAGGAAGTATGGAGAATCAGTTTGACGTGATCGTGGTCGGCGCCGGGCATGCCGGCGTGGAGGCGGGACTGGCGGCGGCGCGGCTGGGATGCCGGACGCTGCTGCTGACCATCTCGCTCGACCAGATCGCGAATATGCCGTGCAATCCGTCCATTGGCGGCACGGCGAAGGGGCATTTGGTGCGGGAGATCGACGCTCTTGGCGGAGAGATGGGAAAAGCCGCAGATGCGTGCTTTTTGCAGAGCCGGATGCTCAACCGCGGCAAGGGGCCGGCGGTGCATAGTCTGCGAGTGCAGGCCGACCGGGTGATGTACCACAATTATATGAAGCATATCTGCGAGAAACAGGAAAATTTGTTCGTCAAGCAGGGTGAGGCTGTCAAGGTGCTGGTCGAAAATGGCCATGTTATGGGCATTGTGACACGGCTCGGGACGGCGTATCATGCGGGGCGGGTCATCATCGCGACGGGAACGTATCTCAAGGGCGTCATCCATGTGGGTGAAGCGTCCTATGAGAGCGGGCCGGATGCGGCGCTGCCGGCGAATGCGCTGGCGGAGAGCCTGCGGGAATATCTGCCGCTGCGGCGGTTCAAGACCGGGACGCCCTGCCGGGTGCACAAGCGGAGCATCGACTTCGATGTGCTCGAGAGACAGGACGGAGATGCCGATATTACGCCATTTTCCTTCCTGCATGCGGGCGAGGAGATGCATAATCAGGTGAGCTGTTATGTGAGCTATACGAATGCGGAGACGCATCGTGTTATTAAGGAGAACCTGCACCGGTCGCCGCTGTATGCGGGGCGCATCGAGGGCGTGGGGCCGCGTTATTGCCCATCTATCGAGGATAAAGTGGTGCGGTTCGCCGATAAGGAGCGGCATCAGCTCTTCATTGAGCCGATGGGGCTGAGCACTGAGGAGTATTATTTGCAGGGGATGAGTAGTTCTCTGCCGGAAGAGGTGCAGCTGGCGTTCCTGCGAACGATCAAGGGGCTGGAGCATGTCGAGATCCTGCGGCCGGCATATGCGATCGAGTACGATTGTGTCGATCCTACGGCACTTTTGCCGACGTTGGAGGCGAAGGCGCTGCGAGGCTTGTACGGCGCGGGGCAGTTCAACGGCAGTTCGGGCTATGAGGAGGCTGCGGCGCAGGGCATTGTCGCGGGTATCAACGCGGCATTGGCTGCAAAGGGCGAAGAACCGGTGATTTTTGAGCGGTCGGGATCCTATATCGGGACGCTGGTTGATGATCTGGTGTCGAAGGGCTGCAGTGATCCGTATCGGATGATGAC
>JAGADP010000181.1 GCA_017828885.1 Oscillospiraceae bacterium
ATCTGGAACAAGTACTCCGCACCGGCATGGGGCAGTAAGTCCACCACGAACATCAACTACGAGATGAACTACTGGCCGACACTGACGACGAACCTTGCCGAGTGCTTCGAACCGTTTGTCGAGAAGGCAAAGGCACTGACGATCACAGGTCACGAGACCGCGAAGGTGCATTACGGCATCGACGAGGGCTGGGTGCTCCACCACAACACCGACCTCTGGAACCGCACCGGCCCGATCGACGGTGCATGGGGTCAATGGCCGACGGGCGGTGCCTGGGTATCGAACATGCTCTACGATGCATACCTGTTCAACCAGGATGAGGACTACCTGATCGACGTCTATCCCGTCATCAAGGGCAGTGCGGCCTTCCTGAACAAGCTCATGATCCCGCAGGAGATCGACGGCCAGACCTACATGGTCATCAGCCCGAGTACGTCCCCGGAGCTTGGTCTCCCGGGCTACAAGGATACCTACTGCGCCTACAGCGTGACGATGGACAACGCCATCGCCCGTGAGCTCTTCACCGATACCATCGAGGCGGCGAAGATCCTCGGGACGGATGCGACCTTCCGGAACGACCTCGAAGGTACGGTCACACAGATCAAGCCCCCGGCAGTCGGACGGTACGGCCAGCTCATGGAGTGGGCGTATGACTGGGATAACCCGAACGAGACCCACCGCCATATCTCGCATATCTATGGCCTGTTCCCGGGCAATGAATACAGCCCCGCGACCAATTCCGCCATCTCCAATGCCGCCGCTACGGCGCTCGAGCACCGCGGCGACGAAGGCACGGGCTGGTCGGAGGCCTGGAAGCTCAACTGCTGGGCAAGACTTGAGGACGGCGAGCACGCCTATAACCTCGTGAAGCTCCTCATCTCGCCGGTCAATAAGAGCGGCCGACTGTACGAAAATCTCTGGGATGCGCATCCGCCGTTCCAGATCGACGGCAACTTCGGCTTCACCTCCGGTGTGACGGAGATGCTGCTCCAGAGCCAGAACAACGAGATCTCGCTCCTCCCGGCACTCCCGGCTGCTTGGAGCACAGGCCATGTCAACGGCCTCTGCGCAAGAGGCGGCTTCGAGGTCACCTCCCTGACCTGGGAGAACGGCGCTCTGACGGGCGCGACCATCCTGTCGAAAACCGGCAATGTCTGCAATGTCCGCAACGGCAGCAGACGCATCAGCTTTGAGACGGAAGCCGGCAAGGAATACCACCTCGACGGCAGACTGCGGCTCACCGAGGATGCCCAGAAGCTCGGCAATATCGCCACCTCCGGCACCGCCGAGGGCGACGCTGCCCTTGCGATCGACGGCAACCCCGCCACCGCATGGGAGCAGTCGGGCATGCGCAGCTTCGCGATGACGGTCGATCTCGGCGAGGAGAAGCAGATCGAGAAGTGGGCGATCAAGTTCGGTGGCACATCCTATGTCAGCGACCTGACGCTCCAGTGCAGCGCAGACGGCACCGACTGGACGGATGTGGATGCCCTTTACGGCAACACCAAGAACGCCCTGAACCGCAATATCAACGCAACGGCGCGGTATTTCCGCATCTTCATCCAGGCAAAGAGCGCCACGGACAGCGTTTCTGTCGCAGAGCTCGAGCTCTGGGGCGCATCGGATGCGGTGAGCAAGGGCATCAATCCGTATGATCCGCCGATCGAAGCCGAA
Organism: Oscillospiraceae bacterium; assembly: GCA_017828885.1. Classification (GTDB taxonomy): domain Bacteria; phylum Bacillota; class Clostridia; order Oscillospirales; family Ruminococcaceae; genus UBA3855. The sequence continues at coordinate 1,675 of JAGADP010000181.1, forward strand.
AACAGCGATGTCATGACCGGCGGCGTCCGTGTCGAGCACAAGGACACGTTCAGCGATGTCGGCTACATCCAGGACGGCGGCGTGTTTGCGTTCTATGATGTCGATTTCAGCCGCGGCGCATCGAAGTTCCATGCGCTGGCATCGAGCGGCGGCGAGGGCGGTTCGCTCAAGCTGCATCTCGGCAGTCCCACCGGCCCTCTGGTCGGCAAGTGCGACATCGCCGTGACAGGCGACTGGGAGGAATTCGAGGAATTCACCTGCGACATTGTCGGCTGCAAGGGCAAGCAGGATCTGTATCTTGTCTGCACGGGTGACGAGGGCTATCTCTTCAACGTGGATAAATTCTGGTTCACGCCGGCTGTCGGCGATGTGACAAAGGACGGAGAATTCGGCCTGCTCGACCTGATCGCCCTGCAAAAGTGGCTCCATCTCGGCACGAGCATGAAGGATCCGGACGCCGCCGACATGAACGGCGACGGCATCATCGACATCTTTGATCTGGCGCTGATGAAGAAGGCGCTCCTGTAATACCACCCGATCCCCTCCCGAGACCGGGAGGGGATCGCTTTTTGTACAGGTGATCCTGTTCCAAAAAAGCGGGTGGGGCGATCTTCGCAAGACCATCCCCGGGATCATGATCCCCGGTGCCCCACCTCCTTGACAAACCGCCCCCGCTGTGCTACAATGAAAGAGGACAAACCAAACGGAGGTAATACTATGGAATACTGGGATATTTATGACGAAAACAAGCAGCTCACCGGCCGCACCATGCAGCGCAACGACTTCACGATGCAGCCCGGTGATTATCACCTGACCGTCCTCGGCGTGGTATGCCGGCCGGACGGCAAATTCCTCATCACCCGTCGTGCGATGGACAAGCACTGGGCACCGGGCTGGTGGGAGGTCTCCGGCGGCGGTGTCACAGCGGGAGAGACCTCCGAGGAGGCCGTCCGCCGCGAGGTCATGGAGGAGACCGGCCTTGATGTCTCCGAAGCCGAGGGCGGCTACCTGTTCAGCTACCGCAGAGAGAGCGAGGGCGACAACTACTTCGTAGACATCTATCGCTTCATCATGGACTTTGACGAGAGCGATGTCACCCCGCAGCTTGCCGAAATGAGCGGCTTCATGCTCGCCGACAAGGCACAGATCGAAGCCTTCGCCGCCGAAGGCATCTTCCTGCACTACGACAGCATCAAGCAGGTCTTTGATCTATAATGCAATTCATGCAGTCGGCTTACGCCGACTTAGGGAGGGCTGCTCGCCCTCCCTAAACCACCCTCGGCAGGGCGGTGACCGCCCTGCACCCGCATCTATATTTATTTTGGAGGTGATCCATAATGCCCCATAGACGACACTACACACCCGTCGAAACGATCGAGGGCTTCGATGTCCGCCCGGGACTGTACACCCTGAACGGCGCCACCGCTTTGGGCTATGCCGTCAATTTCACCGTGCACTCCTCCCATGCGACCGGCTGCTCCGTGGCACTGTTCCACCGCAAGGCCGAAACGCCCTACGCCGTCATCCCCATCCCGGATGACTACCGCATCGGCGATACCTGGTCGATCATGATCTTCGACCTCGATATTTACGAAGTCGAATACTGCTACCGTCTCGACGGCCCCTTCGACCCGGAAAAGGGTCTGCTCTTCGACAAGGAGCGCGACATCCTCGACCCCTATGCCAGAGCCGTCACCGGCCAGAGCAAGTGGGGCATGACGACACGAGACGCCTACCACGGCCGCATCGTCGCCGACCAGTTCGACTGGGGCAAGTACGACGAGCCCGTGATCGACTTCTCCGATCTTGTGATCTATGAGCTGCATGTGCGCGGCTTCACCAAGGATCCCTCCTCCGGCGTGCTCTGTCCGGGCACGTTGGAAGGCGTGATCGAAAAGAGCCCCTACCTGAAAGAGCTCGGCATCAACGCCGTAGAGCTGATGCCCGTATTCGAGTTTGACGAGATTGCCGACTCCCGCATTATCAACGAGGAACAGCTCATCAACTACTGGGGCTACAACACCACCTGCTTCTTTGCCCCGAATACAGGCTATACCTCCGGCGCTTCCCATCAGGACAGCAACGGCTATGCGACCAACACGACCTATTATTTCAAATATGA
>JAGADP010000182.1 GCA_017828885.1 Oscillospiraceae bacterium
ATCTCTTCTCGTCCTCGGTCTTGGGCTCCCAGACATCCGGGGTGTCGAAGGTATAGCCCTTCTCGGTCTTCGGATACTGCTCGATACCCTCAATGAAGATCAGCGCATTCGGGTTCACATCGAGGATAGCCTCGGCGCACTGCGTTGCCGCATATGCCCAGTTGTTCTCGTCCTTGGAATCATCCCACTTGGCGATGGTGGTCGGGCAGGTGTCGCCCTTGTACTCACGCTTGCCGTGAGGCTCGTTCTTCAGGTCGTAGCCGATGAGGGTATCATCGTTGGCATACTTCTTTGCCAGCCATACCAGCGTATCCTGCCAGTCCTTGGTGGTGATGCCGGCCTTGCCGTACCAGAGCTCATAGTCATGACCGGAGTTGTTCTCGTCCGGGCTGTGGATGTCGATGAACACCTTGATACCGTACTTCTTGCACTTCTGGATCATGATGTCAAAGATCTCCATGCTGTTCTTGAGGGTCTTGCCGTCCTCCTTCACGAAGTCACGGTTGATATTGCCGTACTTGCCGGCCGGGGTAACGGTGCCGTCCTCGCCGACCTCATCCTTCGGCGGGAGATAGGATGCCTGTACGGAGCTTACCTTGTGCGGCTCGCCTTCCATCCAGGATTTCAGCAGCGTGGTGGAGATCGGGAAACGGAGCACGTTGATGCCGTGTGCCGAGATCGACGCCAGCATCTCATCTGCATCGGCCGCATACAGGCCGTGCAGGCAGTTCTCCGAGCAGTTGAATCCGAACCAGTTCGCACCGGTCAGCCATACCTCGTTCCCCTGCGAGTCATAGAGCCGGCTTCCGACGGCATGCAGCCAGTCGTCGTTCGAGTCGTCTGCGGCACCAGTCGGCAGTGCAGCGCCGGTGGATGCCATCATGCTGAAGCTCAGCGCAAGTGCAGAAACGCCGGCCATCAGCCTTTTGAAAAGTCTCATCGTCATTACCTCCTCTTAAATTTGACCCCTTGCGGGATCGGTAAACGATTACGGATACTTGTACTTTTATTATATACGATTTTGCTGAAAATGTCAAGAATTTTTTGATAGTTTGAATACAATGCGCCCTCTCCCATGTAAGAAAGAGCGTCGGAGGCTGCGGTTCCTTTGTGGATTTTCCCGAATCCGGGGCATTTTTCTGTATTCCGGTTGACAAGCGGTGATGCAGATGCTATAATGGTAGAGTACTTTTGAAAAGAATGGAGAATCTGCATGAATCGTACTGCGATCGTAACCGATACAAACAGCGGTATTTCGCCGATGGAGGGCAAGGAGCTCGGCATTTTCGTCGTGCCGATGCCGGTCATCATCGACGGCGAGACCTATTTCGAGGGCACCAGCCTTGACCATGCGGGGCTGTATGCCGCCATGCACGAGGACAAGGATCTTTCGACCTCCCAGCCGGCGATCGGCGAGGTCACGGCACTCTGGGACAGCATTCTTGCACAGGGCTATGATGATATTGTCTATATCCCGATGTCGAGCGGCCTTTCGAGCTCCTGCGCGACGGCGACCGGCATTTCCGACGACTACGACGGCCGTGTGCAGGTCGTGGACAACCACCGCATCTCCGTCACCATGCGCCATGCGATCGAGGATGCCATGTTCCTGGCGGGAAAGGGCATGGATGCGGCGCAGATCCGTGAGGAACTGCTTGAAATGGCGGCGCAGTCCGTTGTCTACCTCGGCGTGGACACGCTGAAATACTTCAAGAAGAACGGCAGAGCTTCGGCGGCAGCGGTCGCTGTGGCATCTGTCCTCAACCTCAAGCCCATCCTCATCACCGAGGGCGGCAAGTTCGAGCCGCACGCCAAGGTGCGCGGGCTGAAAGCTTGCAAGGAGAAGATCATCGAAGCCGCCAGGATGGAGCTCGACACCCGGTTTGCGGGCGTTCCCACCCAGAAGCTGCGCATTGCCACCGCCGGCACGCTCGAGACCGGTGAGGAGGCCGAGGCATGGCGCAGCATGGTGCAGGAGAGCTTCCCGGCGTTCGATGTCATCTATGATCCGCTGTCGTGCAGCATCGCCTGCCACACGGGCATCGGTGCCGTGGGCGTGGGCATCTCGCAGGTGCTTAACTGAACGCCGCCTGCCAAGGAGGCTATCATGGACATCACTTATTTACTCTGGCTACAGGATCTGCGGGAAGCGACGCCGTGGCTCGTCAAGATCCTTTCGGTCTTCTGCGACCTGAACGTCGTTCTGTTCCCGGCGATCTGCTTTTTCCTGTACCTGAGTGTGGATAAGCGTACCGGACTCTGGGGACTGCTCAGCGTCCACGTATCAGAGATCGCTAATCTGCTGGTGAAGAACATTTGCTGTGTGTACCGTCCCTATGTCAAGGATACGCGTCTGACACCACCGACAAAATCGACCAGCTATTCCTTCCCGAGCGGCCATACGATGTATGCCACCTCCACGCTCGGCACCATCGGTGTCTGGCAGCGGAAGAAACACGTCTGGATCACGGTGATCTGCGTGTTCCTGATCCTTGTCACGGGATTTGCGCGGAATTATCTCGGTGTGCATACCCCGCAGGATGTGGTGGTATCCGTCATCCTGACAGGCCTCTGTGTATGGCTCTGCCACAAGATCTTACAGCACCTTGCAGAGAATCCCGACCACCGGCTCCCGGCGATTCTGATCGGTGCGGCAGTCGGCATCATCGTGCTGGTCTTCCTCGAATGCAAGCCCTATCCGATGGACTACGATGCGGATGGCAAGCTCCTCGTGGATCCGTACAACACCAAGACCGAGGTCTACCAGTGCATCGGCAAATGGCTCGGCTTCCTCATCGCCATGGTGATCGACATACAGTTCACCCACTACGCCATCCCGGAGAAGAAAGCGGTGCGCTACATCGGTGGTGCCGTCGGTGCCGTGCTGAGCTTTGCAGGTTCCGTTGCGATCCACAAGCTCAAGACTTTCCCGTTCGGCGACCATTGGGGCGGTCTTCTCGTAGGCCTTCTCATCTGGGCAGTCGTGTATGGTGTGTATCCGCTCATTCTCATAAAGCTGAGCGGCAGCCGGAAAGAGGAATGATCCGTTATACATTTTAATAAGTAAAGGAAGCTCCCTCTGAACATGGTTCAGGGGGAGCTATTTGCAGCTTATGGGATATAGGCGATCGACGTTTTCCGGAAGGCGGAGGCGATATGCACGCCCGCCGAGTAGAGCAGTCCGAGGCTGTAGATGACCTCGAGCACCCGATCCGACCGGAGGAACACCAGACACAGCACCGCCATCACAATATTGACAACGCCCTTGCTCGTGCTGAGCTTCCAGACGGGGGATTCCATCTTCTTGGCCTCCAGGCCGCGCATGATGTCGATGCCGCCGCTGACGGCATGGCTGCCGAAGAGGTACATCATCAGGAAGATCCGGGGCGAAGCGGACATCGTTGTCAGGAACATGCCGAAATCCAGCAAGATCAGCCCGGTATACAGCATCGCCTTGCCGCCGACCATGTTCCGCGCCATGAACGCATAGAAGAAGAGATACTTGATGCCCATCCAGAGCAGCATCAGACAGAGGCCGATCGCTGCAATGACGAATCCGAGCTCCGCATCAAACTGCATGAGCACGCTGAGCGCGATGAGCAGGAGTCCCCAGAAGAAGCTGCGGATGCGCTGTAGTTTAGTCATGCTCCTGCCCCCTTCCGAGCTCCTCTGTCAGCATCCTGTAATCCTTGATGCCCATGAAGCCTTTTTCTGCAAAATTGATCGAGAAGCCCGCCAGCAGGTTCTTGGAACGGTAGATGCGGTTCGTCACCATGCTTTTCTGGGCAAGTGCCGCAAGGATGAACTTCCCGAGCACCGTGCTGTTCTTGTCGGTCGCGTCCCTGTATTCCTGCTGGTACGCCTCGAGATCAAAGGCGGGGATCTCCTCGCCGGAGAGCTGCTTGCCAAAGGCCGCCCAGTCCGCACAGGCATCGAGCTGACGCTTTTCGAGGATCGCGCGGATCTGTTCCTCGTAGGGCTGCACGGTCTCCCAGGCGTACTGCTCGGTCTCAAAGGCCGGACGCTCGCCGCGCAGATACTGCATCGCATAGACCATCTGGCAGAAAGCATGGTAGTAGTCCGAGGGGTTGTCCTTGATGATCTCCTCGTAGTCGTACCACGCCGGAAGGTACCTGTAGCGGATAAAGCTGTAGTCCGGCAGATGTCCGGCACGGCCGTGGCCGAGGTTCATGATGGAATGCTCGTGCATCTGGTAGATGCTGCATGTATAGATGCTCTTGTCCGGTTCGTCCGGCTTGGAGGCGCTGTGGCGAAACTTGATCTGCCGGTCGCCGTCCGGGAGGATCTCGTAGAAGTGATAGTTGGTGTTGTTGATGACGAGTGAGGGCGTTCCCGCAAAATAGGCATGCGCCCAGGTATCCGCCAGCACATGCATCGCAACGCCCGCCGCCTGTAAACTCCTGTCCTTGGCGAGCTCGACCGTATCGCGCACAAGATCGCCGTTCGGACCGCAGATCAGGCGGTACTTGCTCCGGTAGTACTTCGTGCAGAAGCGGCGCTTGGCGTACAGATCCTTCGGCAGGAAGTGGAACGACGCCCAGATCCGGGTAATATCCTGCAGGCCGAGCAGATCGGTATTGGCATCCACCAGCTCGAGCTGGAGCTGTGTGGTCGCCGCAGAAAGGGGCGCTTTGAGCTTCGAGAGCAGTGTCCGGGAGCAGAGATCGACAAACTGCGCACTGTAGCAGACCGCAAGGCTCTCCTCATGGGAATAGCCCGCAATATACGCCGCGCAGTAGGTCGCATAATAGTGAAAATCTTCCTGCATTATGCCGCCTCCATTTTTCTGAGCTTGCGGCGGTACAGCTTGACACGGATCGCCGCGTGGAACAGCTCTGCAAGCGTGACGCAAACAGAGCCGTCGATCAGCAGAGAGATCACCATTTCGATCGGATCTTCGCTTACGGTGTCAAACTCGTCGATCTCCGCCTTCATGCTGAAGATATAGAACGCTATGAGCAGCGCGATCGACACAAGATAGGCCCACGAGCTGCGTTTTCCGTACCCCTCTGACCGTGCGGAAAGGCCGATGGCCAGATGCCAACCCACGACAAGTACGACGATGATCAGTAATACAGCCAAGATCAATGCTTCGCTGATCATGTCGTCCGCTGATTCTTTGATCGAGTTTGCTACGCGCTCGTCCATGAACAGTGACAGGATCACTTTGACCAGGCTCCACAGGCCTATGCCGATCATGCCGCTGCCGATCACGACCAGGCGGTTTTCATACCGCCGCAATTCCCTTTGCATGCACATCCCTCCATGATTCGCTGTGAATATGTATAGTATAGCATAAAACTACAGTTTTTGCAACCGTTATCCGACAAAAAGCGGAGGCAGGAACGCCCCCGCTGTATTTTTGTATCATCGTGTCAGGCGATAGGACGGCTCCTCCGCATCGTCCGCGACCACGATCCCCTCCGCCGCAAGCTGTTGCAGGAGGCGTCTGGCGCGGGTATGCTTCACGCCGAGCACCTTTGCGAGCGCCGTGGCATCGGCGGTCACATGGTCGGTCAGATAGTCCACGATCATCTCCTTCTGCACATTGGAGATGGTCTCCTTATCCGCCGCATTGCCGATGGAGAGCGTCACCGTGATGCGCTCCGGGTGGAAGCTCTCCGAGATGACCGGTGCCTGCCAGCCGCGCTGGTTCCACACCCGGAAGATGCCCGGGATGCCGCTGCCGGTGCGGCTGCCGACGTCGATGAAGCTGAACATCTTCACGAGTGCCGGGTTCACCGGATCGGAGATGCCGCCCGATTTCGCCGCTTCGATGCCGATGAGGAAGCGGCCGGGGTTGGAGAAGGTGATCTGCTCTGCGCTCCGGTGGATGACAAGCCCCTGCCGGCCGGAATAATCGGCATTGAGCAGGCAGTTGGCCAGCGCCTCCCGGAGTGCCTTGTAGACCGGGGCGTCCTCCCCTGCGGCTCCGAATTCCCGCAGGAATCTGTCCTGTACGCGGAAGTAGAAGTCGTACAGATTGCCGCTCCACTCCCCCGAGGACGAGGTGATCCTGTAGCCGCCCTGTACCTCGGGATCCTCGCGGTAATCGAGGAAATACGCCGGGAACGCCCGCACGATCTCATACTCCGAGCCGAACATCAGCAGCCCCGCCACAGTAGGGTGCATCTTGCCGTCCCTCCCGGCGCCCACCGCGCCGATCCGCTGTAAGAAGGCTTCATTCTCGAGCTCGCCGTAGACATGCCCTGGGCGGGTGTGGCTCATGCGCATCCGGTAGCTGCGGAGCGTCTCCGGGTCAAGGACATCCGGCGCCATCTCTTCGATCAGACGCATGTCCTGCCCCTTGCGGAATTTGTGGAGCATGGCAAAGACCTCGTCCGGTGAACAGCGGCAGTCGCCCTCGCCGCTGCGGAGGTACGTCCCGGTGAGCGGGTCATTGTTGATGAAGACCGGGATGTCCGACGGCTGGGCCCGCGGCACGGTGATGACAATGATGCGCTTGCCGTCCACGGTGCGCACCATCACATTCTGTTCGCTCAGCAGGTTGACGCTCACCCGCGTGGGGTCGTTGATCGTCTCCCAGAAGTCGGTGATGAGCCAGTCGGGATCGAGCAGATCCACGGGATGCAGGCTCTTGTCCGGGTATTCCTCCACACCGAGCAGGATCACGCCGCCGAGTGTATTCGCAAAGGCCGAATAGGTCTCCCACAGGCTGTCCGGCAGCCCGCCGGTCGCCTTTTTGGCTTCGATGCGGTTATTCTCCTTGTAGATCGCCAGATTGGAAAGATCCAGCATCGGGATCACCTCCTGTGATAGCTGTTTATTTGCAGTATACCACAGATCCATGCATCTGGCAAGTGCCGGCACGGCCATATATTATTGCATATCCTGCAAGGATTATTGCATATTTCTTCATTTTTGGATAATCTGCATGATTTTGTTGAGCAAATTGACAAGCGTGCGTAGTTTTTTGGTGCTTTCCCTAAAAATCATTCTACTTTACAAAATACAGTTGATTTTTTGTGCAAAATGTGATACAATAAGGATGTATATGTGAACGATTTTTGATCGAGAAACTATCGTTCCAATGCACGGATATTGGCGGCATGTCAACTGCGTAAGGCATCCGCACAGTATAATTTTCATTTTTAAGGAGGAAGTGTTTATCATGAGACACACATTCAAACTGGGCAAGCGTCTGATTGCCGGGATCATGAGCACTGCACTGCTCGCATCTTCGGTCGCATTCACCGCAGCCCCCACGACCGTTGTAGCAGCTGACAACGACAACTATGCCAAGCTGTTACAGTACAGCCTGTATTTCTACGACGCCAATATGTGCGGCGACGTGAGCGGCTGCGCACTCAACTGGAGAGGTAACTGCCATACGAGCGACGATGTTGTCGGCGGTTTCCACGATGCCGGTGACCACGTTATGTTCGGTCTGCCGCAGGGCTATGCAGCATCCACACTCGGCTGGAGCTACTACGAGTACAAAAACTCTTACGATTCCCTCGGCCTGACCAGCCACTATAAGATGATCAACAACCGCTTTATCGACTTCTTCAAGAAGAGCACCGTACTGAGCGGCGACAGCGTTTCCAAGTTCCTGTATCAGAAGGGCGAGGGCGGCCCGGATCACGCTTACTGGGGCGCTCCGGAGCAGCAGAGTGGTAACCGCAAGATGTACTGGACGACCTCCGGTGCCAGCGATATTGCCGCTGAGTATGCAGCAGCACTTGCACTGGACTACATCAACTTCGGCAACAAGGAGTCCCTTGACTACGCAAAGGCACTCTACAAGTTCTCCACCCGTGACAACCAGTGTGCAGTAGAAGGTACACAGACCTTCTATGATTCCAAGCAGTGTGCAGACGATCAGGCATGGGCAGCTGCATGGCTCTATGTAGCGACAAAGGATCAGGGGTACCTGAACGATGCCAAGTCCAAGAACACCCAGTATCTCGGCTGGGCTCATGCATGGGGCAACGTAGACCTCGGTGCAGCCTGCGTTATCGCCAAGGAGACCAAGGACTGGTCTAAGGTCAACGGTTACATCGGCGGTCTCTGCAACGGCAGCAACTACCTCTGCATGGATGACTGGGGCAGCGCACGTTACAACTGCGGTATGCAGTTCGTTTCCCTCGTATCTTCCAAGAACTCCAGTGCTGACTACGCCTCCTGGGCACAGGGTCAGATGAACATCATCCTCGGCGCTAACGGCGGTCAGAACTATGTAGTCGGCTGGAACGACAAGTCCCCGACACACTGCCACCACAGAGCTGCTTCCGGCATGAGCGATTCCCACAGCAATGATCCGAACAAGTATACTCTCGTCGGCGCACTCGTAGGCGGTCCGAACAAGGCTGGTGTCTATGTTGACCAGCGTTATGACGAGATCGGCTACCAGGTAAACGAAGTTGCTGTTGACTATCAGGCTAACCTCGTTGCAGCCGCAGCCGCACTCTATGACAAGTTCGGCACTGGCAGCACCGTTACCTCCATCCCGGGCATCGACGGCAGCATCAATGTAACTCCGCAGGATCCGGATCCGACCCAGGCTCCGACTGAGAAGCCGCAGGATCCGACCCAGGCTCCGACCGACAAGCCGCAGGATCCGACCAATCCGCCTTCCAGCGGCGAGACAAAGGCTACTGTGACCGAGAAGGAAAACAGTGAGGGCAGAACCTACTGGTCCGTTGATGCAGCCGGCGCAAGCCAGGTCAAGGTAACCTTCAAGACCAACTCCAGCGATACCGAGGCAAACGGCGTATACAATCCGCCCGGTGGCTGGGCTCCTGTAGACTGGAAGGCAAACCCGAGCGACGGCACCTTCACGCTGACCTATGACAACGACGACAACTACAGTTTCATTGATATCCACGTTTACTGGCCGCAGACCTGCACGCTGGTCGAGGCAGTGAAGATCGGCGGTTCCACCACACAGCCGACTGAAAAGCCCACTGAACAGCCTACTGAAAAGCCCACTGATAAGCCCACTGAGCAGCCCACTGAGGCACCTCAGAACCAGGCTAAGCTGTACGGCGATGTTGATAACAACGGCAAGGTTGACATTCTCGACGTTATCGCTCTAAACAAGAACCTGCTGACCGGCGATTACATCTCCGAGGACGGCAAGCTGAACGCTGACGTTGACAGAAACGGCGCTATCAACGAGACTGACTCCCTGAACATTCTGAAGTACCTCGTTGAGCTGATCGACAAGCTGCCCGTTTAATTCAACACTAACACCCGCACCCTATGCGAAAGCATAGGGTGCTTTTTCTATTGACAAGGTTTCGCACTGTGTGCTATAATAAAGATAACTACGATCCCGCATAAAGGAGGGTGATCTATGAAGCTACAGATCCCGCAGAAAACTGCCGCTGCACTGCGGAAGGCCACGCTCAAGCAACCGCCGCGCGTGCAGAGTGCCTATACGAAACAGTCCGTTGCGCAGCTCAACAACCGCAGGACGCAGCAGCAACAGCAGCCCGTGCCGCCGCAGTATCAGCAGCCGCAGAGACCTGCGCAGCCTACGCCGCCGCAGTACCAGCAGCCGCAGAGACCTGCGCAGCCGCAGCCCGTACCACCGCAGTACCAGCAGCCTGCAAGACCGGCACCGCAGCCGGCTCCTGCTCCCGCTCCCGCAGCACCTGCAACGCCGAGGATGACCATCCCGGAGCTGCCAAACCTGCTGCGCAGAGGGCAGAAAGCACCGCTGAACGGCGCTGTCCGGCTCAAGATGTGCTTCGGCTGGAACGTCAGCAACAACCAGTGCGACCTCGATGCATCGGCATTTCTCGTCACTGGGAACGGCAAGGTGCAGAGCGATGACTGGTTCGTGTTCTACAGCCAGGAGCAGAGCCCGGACGGCAGCGTGCATTTCATGATCGACAACACGCACAAGGATCGGGAGGTCATCGAGGTCGATCTGAACCGTGTCAGTCCGCAGGTCGAGAAGATCGTCTTTGTGTTGACGATCAACGAGGCGTTCGAGCATCATCTCAATTTCAGCATGATCCAGGATCCCTATGTGCGCATCCTCAATGCCGCCAATAACCAGGTGATCCTGAGCTACCGGATGGAGGAGCTGTACGCGAATGTCATCTCCATGACCATCGGTGAGCTGTACCGCCACAACGGACAATGGAAATTCAACCCCGTAGGCAACGGCGTGAACCAGGATCTCGCCGGGCAGTGTGCTGTCTACGGCGTAGAGATCAACTGACGGAGGATAGAAAAATGGTAGTATTTGAAACAGTCAACGAGCTGACGCTGAAGGTCACCTGTCAGGGCAATGACACGATCTTCACAAAGGCAGGCGCTTTCATCGCCGGTGAGAGCGGCACAAAGAATTACAAGTTCGAGAAGGTGCTCCTCGGCCCGGAGGGCAACATCGGACAAGCGCTCCTCGGCTCCTTTATGCGCCGTGCCACGGGTGAGAACATCCCGCTGATGAAGGTGCTCATGAACGGCGATTCCGTGACCTACTATGCCAACATGGGACAGCATGTGGTCGTGTACCAGCTCGATTACGGCGAGATGATCTCTGTCGAATCCGAGAATCTGCTGGCGTTTTCCAACGACTGCAAGTATAACATCCGCTTCATCGGCGTGGGTATGTTCTCCCAGAAGGGTCTGTGTACCACGACGCTGACCGGCAACGGCGCCAATGCCTATGTGGCAGTCATCTGCGACGGCAACCCGCTCGTGCTGAGCAATGTCGGCACGGGTACGACCCTCACCGCCGACCCTGATGCGGTGGTCTGCTGGATCGGCAACGGTCCGTGCGACCCGAATATCACCGCGGATGTCAACTGGAAGACCTTCATCGGCCAGTCCTCCGGTGAGTCCTATCAGTTTGAATGGAGCCAGCATTGCCCCGTGACCGTCATCATCCAGCCTTCGGAGCGCGGCGGCAACTACAGCGGCGCACATGTGAGGATGAGTATGGACTAAACCAAATCGACCGGAAACAGGCATTTTGTACTGGAGCTGAGGAGGGATCCTATGAAGAAACATCTGATCCTGTGGGGCATTGCTTTGCTCTGTTCATGCAGTCTTGCAGCTTGCAGCGATACGCCCCAAACGAGCGAACTGGACAGCTCCTCCCTTGCAGAGGAACCCACCACAGACTGCACACAGCCCGTTACAGAAGCGACCCAGCCCGTTCCCACGGAAACGAACCCCTGGGATGGTCCTTCCGAGATCGAACTGCAAAACCGGGCAGTCCTGTCCGGGAGCGGCTTTGTCAGCAGCATCGACGAGATCCGGAACATCTATCCGGCGAAAGAGATCATACCGCAGCCAGTCTTTTTTCGATCCTATAACCTGCTGACATTTCTGTATGAAATGGATGAAAACTTTCCGATCGAGTATTATGTAACACCGGAAAACGGCGCTCCGTACTGTGTCTATCGGCTCGACACCGGCAGTCACATGTTCGTGTTCTTTAACGAGGAAGAGCGCAGCTTAGGTGATGTGGTGTATTTCTTTGTTGTGGATCAGCCGCTGGAACAGGAGGACTTCTCCGCATTGCAGCCGGGTATGACACTTGTCGATGTGGAGGCTGTGGATCCCGGCACAAAGCTGATCGACTCGCTGAATGTGTGTTCGCTCTTCAAGCATTTTACGCTGCATATGGTAAAGGGCGGTTTCATGAAGATCACGTATGAGGGCGGAGATTTTCTGGTTGGCAGCAACTCTTATGTCACATACAAAGACCCCAGTCAATTTATCATTACTGATATCACTTTTATCCCGAACGGCGAACCGATCACAATGCCCGATCCCTACGAACGATACGACTCCGTGGATATGCATTTTTCTGTTCCGGAGAGTGATCTTCCGCACTAATCCGATCGCAATACAATACCCCGAAGCGCTTTCAAATGCTTCGGGGTATTTCAGCTTGTCGAGAAAACCTGGTTTCTCGCTTCGGGTGCCCCCTCCGCCGCCGTTCGGCGGCACCCGCCTTACGGGCGGCGCGTCCCCTCTGTCCTGCGGACATCTCCCCACCCCGTGGGGAGTCACCCCCGCAAGCGGGG
>JAGADP010000183.1 GCA_017828885.1 Oscillospiraceae bacterium
AATACACAGATCTACGATGAAATCATCACAGTAACGAATGAGGATGCCTATGCGACCGGCAGAGCTATTGCACGCGGCGAAGGCGTACTGGTCGGCATTTCCTCCGGTGCGGCAGCATTTGCAGCCATCCAGCTTGCAAAGCGCCCGGAGAACAAGGGCAAGACCATCGTTGCCCTCCTCCCCGACACCGGCGAGCGCTACCTCTCCACCCCCATGTTTGAATAAGGCAGCGTGACGCTGCACCCAGGTTGCTTCGCAGATTATAGTGCACTTCCTTGATAAACGCAATGCCCCCCAATGCCTTCGGCAAAGGGGGGCAAAGCTGTTTTTTCTTAGCACATCGCAGCTAAAGCTGCTCCTGTTTCTCTCTTCGGGGTTTTAACTTATGGTGCATCAAGATCGTTTTTTGATCAAACTTTTTTTCCGCAAAAAAAGTTTGCAGGGATCCAAGGGACAGAGTCCCTTGGTCGCCGTCCGCAGACGGCGAAATCCCCTTGCCGGAGGACGCTCTGCAAGAGAGAGCGTCCCCTATCTCCGCCCTTTTAGAGAGCCTTTCCCCGCCGCTCAGCGGCGGAAAGTCAAGATCCCCCGCCACTCCGGCAGGGGATCTCTCAATTATTCATCATCATTCGCCAGCACAAAGTCGATCTGCCCTGCGCTGATGTCTGCCCTTGCGCATACGACCGCGATCGGCATGCCGAGACGGAATTCCCGGCCGCTGAGGGTGTCCTTGATGTACCAGCCCTCCTCGGCTTCATACTCGCCCTCGGGCATGTCGCGGATATGCAGCAGGCCTTCCGCCATGTTCTCCAGTGTGACATAGACACCAAAGTCCGTCACGCTCGTGATGACGCCGCGGAATGTTTCGCCGACATGCGCCTTCATATACTCCGCCGCATAGCAGTCGTCCGCTTCCCGCTCGATACGGGTGGCACGGAGCTCTGTCTCAGAGGATTGCAACGCCGCCTGCTGGACGAACTTGCCATAGCGCTTGCCCATCCACTCCGCGCTGCCGCCCGCTAAGAGATCGCTCAGGATCCGATGCACCACAAGGTCGGGATAGCGCCGGATCGGGGAGGTGAAATGCGCATAGTCCCGCAGCGCCAGCCCGAAATGGCCGAGCGGCTCCTCGCTGTAGCGCGCCTTTGCCATCGAGCGCAGCGTCAGGGAATTGATGACCGGGAACCAGACCTCCTCCCGGCAGTCATTGAGCAGCTGCTGGATGTCCTTGGGCTGTGCCTCATGGAAGGTCGGGGGCGTGCCGCCGAGCCGCACGAGCATCTCCTTGAGCTGTTCAATGCGCTCCGGCGAGGGCTGCTCATGTACCCGGTACACAAGCGGGATCTGCGCTTCTCTGGCGCATTTTGCCGCCGCCTCATTGGCCGCAAGCATGCAGGCTTCGATGATGCGCTCGCTCTTTCCCCGCTCAATGGGCGCCAGCCCTGTGCAATGCCCGTTTTCATCGAGAAGCAGCGCCGCTTCGGTGCTTTCGAGCTCCGGTGCGCCGCGCAGCTCCCGCAGGCGTTCGAGCCGGTCGGTCAGCTTGTCGAGCGTCTGGAGCATGGGAGTGACGGCGGCATATTTCTCTGCAATTTCCGGCGATGCACTCCCGTCCAGGATGGCGTTGCACTCGGAATACACGCCCCGCACCGCCGAGCAGATGACGGACTTGTGGAACTTCGCCGAGAGCAGGTCGCCCTGCGGAGAAAGCTCCATGATACAGGAGATCGTCAGCCGATCCTCGCC
Organism: Oscillospiraceae bacterium; assembly: GCA_017828885.1. Taxonomy (GTDB): domain Bacteria; phylum Bacillota; class Clostridia; order Oscillospirales; family Ruminococcaceae; genus UBA3855. Next base: position 1,747 of record JAGADP010000183.1, read on the forward strand.
GCCGTTCAGCGAACAGATGCCGTTGGAGAGCGCCGGCGGCAGCATCGGGATGACCTTATCGGCATAGTAGATGCTTGTCCCGCGCAGGAATGCCTCCTTGTCGAGGGCTGTGCCATATCTCACATAATGCGATACATCGGCGATATGTACCCCGAGGGTGAAGCTCCCGTCCGGGTGCTCGGTCACGGAGACGGCATCGTCCATATCCTTGGATGCCGCACCGTCGATGGTGAAGATGCACTCCTCCCGCAGATCGAGACGATCTGCAAGGTCGAATTCCGTGATGCCCGCATCGGCGAGCTTTTTGGCTTCGGTCAGTACCTCCTCCGGGAACTTCACAGGGATATCCTCGGCGGCGATGCGCGCTGCCATGCAGTTTTCGGCATTCTCGGCACTGCCGTAGTTCACCAGCACGATGACACGGTGGTCGGCATGGCGGCTGCCGCGGCTCGTGAGCAGGCAGAGAACTTTATCGCCGATGCCGTAGGGCTCGCTTTCCCGGTAGTCGATGTGCAGGCAGATATTCATGGTATCCGGCAGCAGGCAGAGCCCCTCCTCGGTCGGCACGATGGTACCGGAGAGCTGTACACCCGGTTTGGCATCGAGGATGGTGGCGACCTCCGCTTCCGGGGAGCGGTCATCCCGCTGGGGCAGCGGCCGTGCGAGGACCTTGTCACCGGGCATGGCGCCGAGGAGGAATTTCCCCGGAACGAAGTGCTCTACGCCCGTCTCGTCCTTGATGAAGCCGTAGCCGGCGGAGAGCCGTGACACGGTGGCTTCAAAGCAGTTTTCCCGGCTGCTCAGCGTGTAGGACTCGCCTTTTTTCAGGATGATGCCCTCCCGGATGAGTTTTTCGAGCGCCGCATGAAATGCCGAGGGCGAGCGCTTGGCACGGCACTTGACAGCAAGTGTCCCGTGCTGCATCCGCTTGTCGGTCGCCTGCTGCAAAAACAGGCGGATCTTGCGCTCATAGTCCGCCGTCACAACGGGATCGGCGGGGTGTTTCGGATGCTCCACGACAGGCGTCTGGGGCTTCCGGCGGTTATGTTTAGTGTTATGTCTTGCCATTTGTACCTCCTTATAGATCGGGTGGGTCAAGGGGACGGATACAGTGCGGGCCCGCACAAAAAAGAACCCCCGGGCATATCCAAGCTCGGGGGCGTATCTTGCTCATGCGAAATTACTCTGCAGTGGATTCAAAGAATGTCATGACATACGGCACCACGATGTTCATGCAGAAGATCACGACAAATGCCAGGATGCCAAGGATCCGGGTCAGCTTTGCCAGGGCTGCTTCTCTGGTGTTGCCCTCGTTCTGACCGTAGAAGGACTCGTTGAAACCGCCGCCGAGCGCGGATGTCATGCTGTCCTGTCCCTTGTTGTCCTGCATCAGGCAAAGCACAATGATGAGCAGTGCCAGCAGCAGAACAACTGCACCGCAGATGATCTCATAAATCTCCATATTGTTACGCTCCTTACTTTTTGGATAGAATTACACGATAACATTATAGCATAGCTGCGGCGTTTTGTCAAGGGGTTTTCCTCATTTTTTCAGAAAGATGCCCCCGTCCGGAGACAGGGGCTCTCAGTGATACGATTTTGTACGATCAGTCCTTCAGATCGTCAACGGCATCTGCTACAGCGTCCTTGACATCATCAACGGCGTCGCTGACTGCATCTGCAACGTCCTCTGCTGCGTCCTTGACATCGTCTACGAGATCCTCGTCAACAAAGTTGCACTGCTCGCCGCATGCAATATCATCCATAAAGTCATCATCATCAAACTCGGTGCTGTCAAAACGCATCTTGCGCTTGCTGTTCTGCTTCTGCAGGATGAAGAATACGGCTGCGGCTGTTGCCAGGGCAGTAGCTGCGATGATCGCAATTGTTTTCCAGTTCATAGTGTGTTCCTCTTTTCTCCGCAGATCATTTGAAAAAGCACGCCGCCGCGCTGCTGCGGACAGAAATTTCAGCGGCTTATGCTTTACATGATAGTATTATACCACATTTCATCATTCATTTCAACACTTTTTTGAAAAAAATTTTTGTATTTTTGTCGTTTGCTATAAAGTGCGGCGCAGAGCCTGCGCTGGCATCCTGCTCCGCAGATCGATACTGCACTGCTTCGATGACCGCAATGCGGCTTGCAAACAGAGCCACAAAGCTATGCAGTTTATCACATCGCAGCTAAAGCTGCTCCAATACAGTTCTTCGGTGCTTCATTGGAGCATTCAGCAACGCTATTATCCATCAGTCAGAAGACAATAGGTTAGAACGCTCAGTCCTTAGAAAAGTGAGCACCTGCAAGCGGGTGACTCCCCACGGGGTGGGGAGATGTCGAGGAACGAGACAGAGAGGACGGGCTGTTCAGCTCCTCGCTTAAAGATTACCTGTCAGATACATCAGGATCGACAATGCTGCCGTGGGTGCGGTCTCACAGCGCAGGATCCGGCTGCCCAGCCAGACACGGGAAAGTCCCGCAGCTACGGCGTCGGCTGCCTCCTCCTCGGAGATGCCGCCCTCGCTGCCGATGAACAGGCCGATGCTCTTCGCCCCGTCTAACGGCACTTCACCGAAGCGCACGCCGCCTTCCTCCTCGTAGAGCATCACGGCGCGATCCTCCTGCTGCATAGCGGAGAGCGCCTCCTTCCAGCTCAGGAGCGGTGCGACCTCGGGAATGATGCCACGCCCGGACTGCTTTGCCGCCGAATGGGCGATCTTCTGTAAGCGCTGGCGCTTCTTCTCGAATTCCGCTTTGGACGGCCTTGCCACACAGCGCGCCGTCAGCACCGGAACGATCCGGTAAACGCCCAGCTCGGTCGCCTTCTGGACGATCTCGGCAAGCTTGTCCTGCTTGGGGACGGCCTGGTAGAGCGTCACCCGGACGGTGGGCTCCGCCGCACAGGGGGCGATGTGCAGCGGGTGCAGAAAGACCTCGCTGCCGGTGATGCGCGTGATCTCGCAGTCGTAGTCGATGCCTTCGGCGCAGACGGTCAGCCGCTCGCCCGGACGCATCCGCAGGGAACGCCCGATGTGGACGGCGTCCTCGCCGGTGATGACGATCTCGTTCTCGTCACCGTGCTCTGTAAAAAATCTCGGCATGGCGCGCTCCTTACATCACGGCAAAATAGCCGTCTGCGGTCTTGAGCAGATAGACATGCTCGTCTTCCAGTACCTTGTAGCCGCCGGTGTAGGTGACATCCCACTCCATTATCAGTTCATAGACCTCCTCGACCGTGTCGGAGAACTTGCCGCTGTCCTCGTTGATGCCGTCAAGCAGCGTCAGCATCGAGGCAATGTCGCTGTTGTTGCGATCCTGCGCAAGGTCGGTGACAAGCGTCATCGTGAAGGTGAAGTCGTCGCCGGTCTGCTTGGCCAGATTGTCATGGAACATCTGCACCATGTTTTCCTTGCTGTCCTGCTCATAGACCTTGAGCTGGTAGTCCGAATAAAAATCGAGGGTGCTTTTTGTATACAATTCCGCATCGGCATTCTGGATGCCGCCGAGCAGACCTGCTACCACTTCCACCTGCTCCTCGTTGAGGAAGCGGCGGTCATAGGTGATCGGGACGGGGTAAGAGGTCTTGTTCTGGCGCATCGTGGCACCATAGGGCAGCTCCTCCTCCGTGTAGGTCATGCCGTGCTTCTTGCCGCAGGCGGAAAGGCTTATCATGCAGATCACTGCCGTCAGCAGCGCTGCGATCCGGATCGGTTTCATAGAGATCGCTCCTTACCAAAATGATTCTATACTATACTTTACCACACCTTGAGAGAAATGTCAAGCAGCGTGCCCGGAGCCCGGGCTGGCAGGTTGCTTCGCAGATTAAGGTGCACTGCTTCGGGGATCGCTTGCTCCCAACGCCTTGCGGCGAAGGGAGCAACGCTGTGGTCGCTTCGCACATCGCCGCTAAAGCGGCTCCTGTTTCTCTCTTCGGGGTTTCAGCGGGGAGGCAGCGTGACGCTGCACCAAATGCCGATCTTTATACAAATTTGCATCGGAATGGGCAAAAATGAGGGGGTTTTTGCACTCATGTAGAAGTCCTCCGAACCAATACCCCACAATCTGAAACCCCAGAAAACCGCACAGGAGCATCCGAACGGATGCGATGTGCTAAGCAGCTTAGCTTTGCTCCCTTCGCCGCAAGGCGTTGGGAGCAAGCGATCCCCGAAGCAGTGCACCTTAATCTGCGAAGCGACCTGCCTGCGCGGGCCCCGCGCTTGACAAGTTATTAACATTCTGGTATAATAAGGATAGCCCGGGATTTCCGGGATTTCACATTGTATCAACCGGCTTTCAACAGGACTTTCAACACTTTGGGAGGTGTTTGGTTTGGGATCCTGTTCCACCCGTTATCCGATCTTGCTGCTGCATGGGATGAACTTTGGTGATCGCCTGCCGCTGCATCGCTATTGGGGGCGTATCCCTGAGGAGCTCCGCAAACGGGGCGCGGTCGTGTACCTCAGCAACCATGACGGCAATGCCACCATTCAGGAAAATGCCGCGTATCTTGTGCCGCTCATCCGGCGGATCCTCCGGGAGACCGGCGCGGAGAAGGTCAATATCATCGCCCATTCCAAGGGCGGTCTCGAGGCGCGCTACCTCATCTCCACGCTCGGAGAGGCGGAGCATATCGCTTCTGTCACCACGCTCGGCACACCGCATAACGGCTCGCCCACCGTGGATGCACTGCTCGAAAAATACCCCGAGCAGATCCGCAAGGGCAGCCGCATTTTCGATAAAGTCCGCCGCATCGCCGGCGACCGCCATCCCCAGACAATGGAGGTCATCCGGCAGTTCACAACGGAGTACATGCGGAAATTCAACATCCTCAACCAGGATGTCCACGGCGTGTTCTGCCAGAGCTATGCCTTTCTGATGTCTCATTGGTACAACGACCTGCTCCTCAGCCTGCCCTATCGCATCGTGGATCGCTATGAGGGCAAAAATGACGGGCTCGTCTCACCGAAAAGCGCCAAGTGGAAAAACTTCCGCGGCACGCTCAAGGGGCTTTCCCATGCCAATGTCATCGACTTCCTGCATACCGAAAACCTGACAGGCGCCGAAAAGGATACACGCTTTGTGGCGCTGACACAGATCTACATCCAGATCATTGAGGATCTGAAAGTAAGGGGGATGTAAATGCTGAAAACGATCATCATTCCCGCGCTGGCGGGGTTCTATCTGCTGATGAGCATTATCGCCTTTATCTGCTACGGCAGGGACAAGCGTCTTGCCAAGGAGCAGAAATGGCGTACACCCGAAAAAGTCCTCCTGCTGCTCGGCTTCCTCGGCGGCGGCATCGGCGCTGTGGCCGGGATGGAGGTGTTCCGCCACAAGACCAAGCATTGGTACTTCTGGGCGGTCAATATCGCCGGGATCGTGTGGCAGGTCGCACTGCTCATCGTTCTTGTGCTGATCGACCAGGGGATCTTGAAATTCTGAGGGTGATCTCATGACGTTGAAAATTGATGCGCCTCTGATCCGGGAGATCCGGGAGGAAGAGGAATTCCGTACACCAAAAGATCTGTTTCTGAAATTCGTGATCTTCGTGGTCGTGTTCTTCGTGGTCGCCTGTGTGGAGTGTGTGATCATGACGATCGGCTTCTATCCCAAGCTGATGAGCTGGACGATGGAGCAGATGCTGCTCACCGACGGCGCGGTCACGGACTGGATGATACGGGAAAAGCTCATGGATCTGCTGCTTGACCCGGAATATACCCACATCGTGCTGTTTGCCACGGCAAGCGGTACGATCACCACATTCTTCTACTGCCGTTTCATTGAGGGCAGATCCTTTTCCTCGATGGGCTTCCACAAAAAGGACGGTCTGGTGCAGTATCTGATCGGCCTTGCGGTCGGCTTCTGTCTGTTCGGGCTGATCGTGTTCCTGTCGTGGCTGACAGGCGGCCTGACATGGAACGGCTTCAAGGGCGGTTCTGTTGCCAAGCTGGTGCTGGTATTCTTCGGCTTCCTGGTACAGGGCATGAGCGAGGAGGTCATCTTCCGGGGCTGCTATATGACAACGATTATGCGGCATCACAATGCATGGTGGGGGATCCTGTTCAACAGCGTCTGCTTCTCACTGGCGCACTTCGCGAACAAGGGCATCACGGTGCTGGCGGCGGTCAATCTGGTGCTGTATTCCGTGATGATCTCGGTGTATATGCTGAAAATGAACAATCTCTGGGGGGCATGTGCCATCCACGGGATCTGGAACTTTGTGCAGGGCAATTTCTTCGGGCTGCCGGTCAGCGGTATCGACACCGGCGCAACGGTCTTTTCCATGTCGCTCAATGAGGGAAAGGAACTGATCAACGGCGGCGCCTTCGGACTGGAGGCAGGTCTGCCCACGACCATCGTCATGGTCGCTGCGACCGTTGTCCTGCTGCTGCTACCACAAAAGCAAGACAAAACAGAGGAGGCTGCTGCATGAAAACAGCACTCATCACAGGCGCCAGCGGCGGCATCGGGTATGCCATCGCGGAGGCGCTGGCCAAGGACGGCTATCTCCCGGTGCTGCACTGCAACCGCCATGCGGACGGGATGCAGGAACGCGCCGCATCGCTCGGCGGCATCGCCGTGCAGGCGGATCTTTCCGACACGGCACAGATCACCCGCATGACCGAGGACGTCCTCCGGCAGGTCGGACATGTGGACGTGCTGGTGAACAATGCCGGGATCTCTGTTTCCGGGCTGCTGACGGACATTGACGAGGTGCAGCGGCAGAAGCTCTTCGCTGTGAATGTGCTCGGCACGATCGAATGCACACGCGCACTCCTCCCGCAGATGGTACACCGGAAGGCCGGCTGCATCCTGAACATCAGCTCGATGTGGGGGCAGGTCGGGGCTTCCTGTGAGGTGGACTATTCCGCGGCCAAGGCGGCCGTGATCGGCTTTACCAAGGCGCTCGCGCAGGAGGTGGCACCCTCGGGCATCCGGGTCAACTGCATCGCACCCGGCGTCATCCGGACGGCGATGCTCGACTGCTACGATGCGCAGACGCTCGACGACCTTGCGGAGGAAACGCCCCTCGGGCGGCTCGGCACACCGGAGGATATTGCCCATGCGGCAGCATTCCTGTGCAGCGACCGGGCGGATTTCATCACCGGGCAGGTGCTCGGGGTGAATGGCGGTTTTGTGATCTGAAGGAGGAACACCGACATGAAGTATATAAGACAACTAACCGCAGCGCTGCTTGCGCTGACGCTCTGCCTTTCCGCAGCAGGCTGCGACGCATCGGGGAATTCTGTGCAGCCCGCCGAAAGCACACCGGAACAGGCGACAGAGAGCCAGTCTGAACAGCCGCAGACGATCACCAGAACGGCTATGGTCACACTCGGTGATGTGCCGCTCATCTCGGGACAGACGCCCTACGCAGAGCTGCTTGGCGCCGGCTGGACACCCACCATGGACTACGGCGAGGATACCCTTTCCCCGGGCTCTGTGCTTGCGGGGATGTCTATGGAAAATGAGAGCTGCCCAGGGATCCGGTTCAATTATGCCGTGATCAATTGCGGCGAAGCAGAAACGACCGTGGCAAACAGCTCCCTGTATAGCTTTAATGTGCAAAGAACGGGTTCCGACAGTGCAGCGGGTACGGAGATCGGTCTGCCGTGCGGTCTGACGATGGCCTCCAGCCTCGATGAGGTCAGGGCGGCGCTCGGTGAGGAAACGGAGGAGACCCTGAACGAGTATGAAGCGGAGCATGCACAGTATAAGTTCGTTTACAAAGCGGATGGTGATGATTTCGTCCTGTATCTCTATTTCTCAAAATCTGATACCTCTAAGATCCTCTCTGTGGATTACGAATGTATCTATTGATCTGAACTTTCCTCAAACAAAAACAGCGCACAGGGCGCGGAGCCCGCGCTGGCAGACGCGTGCCGGGTGTTACTGAAATGAACGACGCAGAACACGCGCTGATGATGCACTGTAAGCCGCCCCCGCCGCCGCAAATAATGCACATTGCTATTGCAATTTTGACAATGTTGTGGTATAATGATAATAGAGGATCAGGCAGAGCGCCTGATGATCGCAGATAAAGGAGGAGGATCCTATGGAAAAGTTTGATCTTGGTCTTGCACAATGCAGAGCCAGAGAACGGGCAGAAGGCGCACATGGTGAATACTGGGAGTATTTCAAGGCGAACGGCATTGACTGGACGGACAAAACAAATCCGTTGGTGGCCAATTCTTATGAACTTTGGAATATGCCCCGGGAGATCGACAAATGTGAAACCGAAGACGACATCAATGCAGTGCTCGAGAGAATCAAGGAACTCCGTAAATTGGTCAAGTAAGGGATCAGGCAGATCGTCTGATGATCGCAGATAAAGGAGGAGGATCCTATGGAGAATTTTGATCTTGGTCTTGCAAAATGCAGAGCCAGAGACTTTGCAGAGGGCGTACATGGTGAATACTGGGAGTATTTCAAGGCGAACGGCATTGACTGGAAGGACGAAACAGATCCGTTAGTGGCCAATGCTTCTGAACTTTGGAATATGGCTCGAAAGATCGACAAATGTGAAACCGAAGACGACATCAATGCAGTGCTCGAGAGAATCAAGGAACTCCGTAAACTGGTCAAGTAAGAATAAGACAAAGCGCACAGGGTCTTGCCTTGTGCGCTGTGTTGTTTAGTCTTCGGGAAGATCGTCCGGCGGGGTCTGGAAATCCACACCGGAATGCTTGAGGTAACGGGACATCTTCTTGCGCTTCTTCTCCGCGTACATGATGTTGTCCGCCACCGTTACGAGCTGGAACAGATTGGTGTCCTGCTGGGGCACCGTGATATAATAGCCGAGCGACGCTGCCAGGGTGTAGGGCTTATCCGCGGTGTTGGCGGCCTCGATGCGGGCATTGATGCGGTCGCTGAGCGCCTTGGCCTGCTCCTCGGTGTAGTTCGCAGCAAAGACGATGAACTCATCACCGCCGAACCGGCAGCAGACCTCGCCGTCCGTGCAGGACGCCGTCAGGATGTCCGCCATCTCGGTGATCGCGGCATCGCCTGCCTTGTGGCCGTAGGTGTCGTTGATGTGCTTCAGACCGTCCATGTCGAGGAACATGAGCATGACGGGCTTCTGGGTGCTGATGCACCAGCTATAGAGGTGCTGGGTGCCGATGCGGAAGCCGTTGCGGTTGTTGATCTCGGCAAGGGAGTCGATCGTATAAAGGCGGTTGAGCTTGCGGGTCACGCGGTCGAGACACACGATCTTCCGCACGCTTTCCAGCGAATTGGCGATCGCCATGATGCAGTTGTGGAAGAGCTTGCTCGTGGTCGGGAAAGCGGTATCGCTCATGACGCAGTAGCCCATGCAGCGCTCCCGGAAATGCAGCGGGACGAAGTAGTAATCCCCGCGCTCACGCTCCGGGGCGAACAGGCCGGGGAGCATCTCCTCTGCCTGGAAATCTGCCATGCGCAGGAACATGCCGTCGCGCCATGCCAGCGGGACAAGGATCTTGTCGCCGTATCCCTCGGTGATATAGTCATTCGGGGAGAGGATGTGCATGAGGTAGTTCTCCTCTGCCTCATCGCTCATGATACCGTTCTTCCAGCTGTCACACAGACAGAGATAGAACTCCTTGCAGCCGAATTCCGGCACGAAGCGCTCGAGGTTGCTGACGAAATCCGTCAGGCTGTCACACTCCGCCAGCGAGGAGCTGAGTCGGTTGGCAAGGGAGGCATCGTTGGTGAAGGAATCAAGCGTCTGGTAATTGCGGCGCTTGAATTCGTCCGTATCCGTCAGCGGTGTCTCGCAGCAGCCGCAGCTCTGGGAGAAATGGCACTTTGTCTCGAGGATCACGGAACGCTCCTGATCCACGCCGCGCAGATGATTGAGGATCTTCTGGCAGGCAAGCTGCCCGACCCGTTCGAGCGGGCGCTCCACGGAAGTGAGCGAGGGCGAATAGTTCCGGGCGTTGTCGATGTAGTCGAAGCCCGAGATCGCCACGTCCTCCGGTACGCGCACACCGCGCACCATCAATGCGTTGACGGCGGCAATTGCCATATTGTCATTGGCGCAGACGATCGCCTGCGGGAATTTCAGCGGCGACTGGAGGAACTGCGCAACGGCATCGGCGCCGTCCTTGGACATGAAGTGCCCGTGGTAGATGCGCTCCTCCTCGACGGGGATGCCGTGCTTGGTGAGGGCATCCTTATAGGATTTCAGGCGCTGGCGGCTGTCGATGTTGTCCGCCGGGCCGGAAACGTAATTGATGCGGGTAAAGCCGTGACGGACGATGAAGTGCTCCACCATCGCCTGCATGGCGCTTTCGTTGTCGATGCAGATGGTATACATGCCGGGGACATCCTTGTCGATGCAGACCGCGGGGATCCCTGCTTCCCGCACCCGTCCGAGTACCTGTTCGAGACGGTCGGACATCTGGATGGTGTTGATGAGGAGGATCACGCCGTCAAACCGGCTGAAATTGGCAAGGGAAAAGATGTTGTACTCACCGGTGTCATGCCGGGTATCGCTGCCGATATTGCCGAACGCCACAAAATGCTCGAGTGTGATCCCGTTGGCGAAGGCAAACTGCCGGATGCCGTCGAGGATACCGCTCTGGTATTCTTCGTCGATCGTTGAAACTATTACTGCGATATGCGGTCGTTTTTCTGGCATAGATGTCACCGCCGGACGGTTCCGGCAAGTCCTTTCCCTACTGATTTTCCTGCTGGAGGGTATACCACAGCATCATAAAAATTATACTACATTTTCGTAAACAATACAATAAGATTGTATGAATATACCATGAATAGAAAGAACAGAAAGCTGCGAAAGCGTCTGCCTTCGCAGCTTTCCTGCTTTTTCGTTTTCGGAAAGCCCTTACTGTAATTTGTTGCCGCACATTGCGCAGAAGGAAGAATCTGCTGCTGCCGGTGCGCCGCAGCTCGTGCAGAAACGCTTGCCGGTTGCCGGTGCCTCGGGCTTCGGCAGGATGATGTCGGCGGGCTTGGTCAGAGACGGCTGCTGCGGGATCGCCTCGGAGACCTCGACGTTCTCGCCGACGGTGCGGCTCTGGACATCCTCGGCGGTCTGTGCCGGTGCAGCGGCTGCTGCGGCCGGGGTCGGGTACTGTGCCGTCAGCTTCGTGCCGCAGTTGGCGCAGAAGGTCTGGGAGGTGTCAAAGGTGCTGCCGCACTGCATGCATACCATCGCAGAGGGCTTTACCTTGGCCGTGCTGGGGATCTGGACAAGCTCAGGCTTGCGCTCCTTGACCTCCTGGATCTGCATTTCAAGCTCGTCAATACGTGCCTGGGAATTGGTGATGGACTCCACCTGCTCGAAGAAGTCTGCGCCCGGATCGTCCTTGAACATCTCGTAGTAGAGCTGGCCGATCTCGTAGAGCTTGGTCTTGATGTTGCGCTTCTCGGCAGAGATCTCCTTCTGCATGGTGCTGGCATCGGTGAAGTTCTTGAGAGACTGGGAAACCGTTCTGCCGGCGTTTGTCAGGTTGGCACTGATCTTATCAGGGAATGACATGGTAAAATTCCTCCTTTTGTTCGATATGGACTGTATCATTTTCATGCGGCAATGCTGTGTGCAGCATTACTACATATAGTATACCATAGCTTTTCTGAAAATGCAAGTATTTTATGCAGCATCACAAAAAATTCACTTTCCGCCAAGCTTGTGCTTTTCGCCCTTTTCGTCCATGATATACGTGTGGTCGAGCTGATCCTGTAAATTCTGGCGGAAAGCGAACCGGTATTCGTCCCGGAGTTTCTTCTGCTCGGCCTTTTCTTCCTCGGTCAGCCCCTCGGCCTTCGCCTTGCGGGCCAGCTCGTTGATACGTTCGATGAGTTTCGGATCCATTGTGGTCTCCTTTCTGTGTGTGCCCGGTGCGTGCCCGCACGGGGCAGACGCGCGCCAGGCTTAACTTATAATTGCAGACATAGAACACGCGATGATAGTGCATCGCAAGGCCGGCACCTCCCCCACTACGCGGAGGAGGGAGTGGGGGGCGCTGGGCGCGCCCCGACCCGCCTTTTAGGCAGGTGCGTGCCCCTTAACCCACTGCTTTGGGGTCTGGTATCAGAATACTGACGTATCCTTAATAAGTTCCTGGAGCAGGCGCATCTCGCTTGCTGTGATCGTGACGCCCTTTCCGTATTGCGTATGGTCGAGCGTCCACGTCCGGATGTCGTATACCGGCTCCCTGCTGTCCCAGCTGATGTAATTCAGCTCCTTGACCCAGCCGTTGTTAGGCTGGGAAAGGACACCGATATGCCGGTAGATCTCAAATGAATGCTGCATGCTAAAAATCCCCCTCTTACCTTCCAATAGCTTTGCGACCTTTGCCGTAAGGCATTGGGCGCAAGCGGTCGGAGAAACGGAGTACCGTTCTCCTCGAAGCAACCTGCCCGCGGGGGCTCCCCGCACAAAAAAAGCGGTGCCCTTAAGGCACCGTCAGAGAGTAGATGAAGTGATAATAATGGGGGAATAGGGGATTACCTTGGAATCTGCCACCGGTGCGGGGATGCTCCGGTGCGCATTTTCCTGATCCACTATTATCATAAACGGTGAACCTTAAATCATACTTAAATTTTGTTAAAAACAGAAAATCTTACACAATTGTTTCCAGAGCCAGCTCCATCATCTTCGTGAAGCCCGTCTGGCGCTCCTCTGCCGTCGTGTACTCATTCCGCAGCGGGCAGTCCGATACCGTGCAGATGCACAGCGCTTCCTTGCCGGCGCGGGCGGCGTTCATGTACAGCGAAGCAGCCTCCATCTCGATCGCAAGCACGCCCATTTTCTGCCAGTCCGCAAGGGAATCGGCATCGTCATAGAACAGATCGCTCGAAAAGACATTGCCGACATGCACCGGCATCCCGAGAGCATCCGCTGTCTCGGCTGCCTTGCGCAGCAGACGGAACGACGCGATCGGCGCGTATCTGCCCGGCAGGTTGTACTGCTTGACATAGCTACTGTTGGTGCAGGCGCCCTCCGCCAAGACCAGATCACGGAGCTGGATCTTCTCGTCAATGCCGCCTGCCGTGCCGATGCGGATGATGCTCTGCACATCGAAGAAGTTGAACAGCTCATAGGAATAAATGCCGATGGACGGCTGACCCATGCCGCTGCCCTGTACGGAGACAGGCGTGCCCTTGTAGGTGCCGGTATAGCCGAACATGTTCCGGATCTCGTTGACACAGCGGACGTTTTCCAGGAAATTCTCGGCGATGTACTTCGCGCGGAGCGGATCACCCGGCATCAGAACGACCGGTGCGTAATCGCCTTTTTCGCCTTGCAGATGTGGTGTGGACATGGTGGGTACCTCCTTGTGTTGTTCAGAATCAGCCTGCTTACCGCACGGCCAGTGCCTTGTACTTCTCGATGGCCGCTAAGAAATCGCAGCTCCGCAGCCACCATGCGCGGCGGACGCCTGTGCCGTCTAAAATACGCAGGTTCAGGAACTGCTTGTTCCGCTGGAGCCGGTAGCTCCCGATCGTGCAGATGTCATCCCAGAAGACACCGCCGTCCATCACAGAGAGCGGCGCATTGGGATAGCTCCCGCAGCGGATGAAGGCCTCGAGCTCCTGCTCGGAATGTACGGCATCGAGGAGCGCTTCGACCTCGGGGAGCTCGGGATCCGTCCCGGAGAACAGTGCCATCGTGTCGCGGTAGCCCTGCTCCATACGCTGGGCGATCGCGCTCTGACCGAAATGCAGGAGATTGCCGAGCGAATAGTCCGGGATGATGCGCAGCGCACGGCAGTCCGCCGGAAACTCTACGCGCTCGTGCCCCGTCAGCTCCACGATCAGGAGGTCGCGGATGTTTTCGTTGTGATACAGCGGGTACACCGGCACATTGTCGCCGCCGATGAAGAAGCCGCCGTCCCAGTACTGCTCCCCGCCCACCTCGGCCTTGCCGTAGACAGCGGGGATGGAGGACGAGGCGATCAGGAGGTCTACGATCTCCGTATCGCTCAGGCCGTTGAGCTTGCGGTATTCCACCTGCATCGTCTTGGCGCTGAGGATGTTGACATAGACCGGGATCGGACAGGTGCGCACTGCGGCCAGATCGGCATGCTCCCGGATGATGCGCCGCAGACCGTCACGGGACGCCATGCGCTGGCCGTCCGTGCTCGGCGTGATGAAGTCCGAGAAACGCAGTGTTGACCATACACGATAGGCATTCTCGTAGTCGCCCGACGCCCACAGCACCGCATTGAGTGCGCCGACGGATGCGCCGGAGATGGCATCGAACTGATCCAGTCCCATTTCCCGCAGCGCCCGCCAGACACCGATCTGGTAGGCGCCCTTGGCACCGCCGCCGCCGAGCACAAGGCCGCGTTTGCTTGTATTCATGCTTTCGCCCCCCCATGTGTGATCTTACGGATGACTTTGCCTGCGATCCTGCCGACGAGCCGGATCGCCTGCACGTTGAAGACGCACAGTAACAGGAACAGTACTGCTTCCCAGAGCAGGTACAGCTTCGGCGTGGTGATGGCAAAATAGCTCATCACAAACAGCGTGGCTGTGTTCACGAAGAAGCGCCCGTGGCTGACCTTGAAGTAGATGAGCCGGCGCGTGTCCACGATGCGCACGAGATAGCAGACAAAATAGCTGGCAAAGGTCGCAATGACGGCGCCCTGTACGCCCCAGTGATAGATCAGGAGAATGTTCAGGATGATATTCGTACCGGCGGCAATGAGCGCCGTCCACATGCTGTGGCTGGTCTTTTGTGTAGCGACATAGACGCTGCTGAGGAACTGGTCAAAGCTCAGCATGACCACGGAGATCGTCAAAATCGGCGCGTAGATATAGCACCGTGCATAGTCCGGGTAGACATTGTAGTTGATGAGCATGGCGCAGAGCGGCTGGATCAGCAGGATCATCAGCGCCGCTGACAGGAACATGAAGGCCTGATAGTTGGAGAAGATCTTGTGGTAGAATTCGCCCTTGTCCTTGGAGCTGTTCTCCTTGATGGCGGACATGTTCCACGCCTGGAAGAAGATGGTCGAGACCATTTGCAGAAGGTTCGGGACCTTGGAGGAATACTCATACACGCCCGCCGCTGCATCGCCGACATCGGTACTCAGGGCATGGCCTTCCATATAGCGGACGAAGGCTCTGTCCGAGAAGCCGGTGATGATCCACAGCACGGCTGTCGGGATCATCGGGATGGAAAAGCGGAGCATCGTCCGGGTGATGTCCGGGTTGTAGTAGCGCCGGGGGTCGAAGTATTTGCCGAGACTCGCCACGAACCACAAGAACAGCCCGGAGCAGAGGTCGGAGAGGAAGACTGCCAGCATGAAGCCGTGGACACCGAGGTGCAGCACGGAGATGAACAGGACATTGAACAAAAACAGCGACAGCGTCGCTAAAATGCCGTCAAAGGCAAAGAGCCGCGTCAGATCCCGCGCCCGGACGAACTGCGAACAGAGCTGCCGGAAGGACGAGGCCAGGATATAGGCCAGCAAAAAGACCATGTAGCCCTTGGTGTAGGGCAGCAGCATGAGCAGCGGCGAACAGAGCAGCAGGATCGCTGCGCCGACCAGCTCCACGATGCAGGCGGAGGTGAAGACCTCCTTCTTGCTGTAATCCCTGTCCAGACCGTAGCGGATGACCGCCTCGGCAATGGAGAAGGTGATGACCGGGATGATGAAATTGGCGGTCTGCTCCAGCAGCGATTTGGTGGAGGTGTCGCCGGGGTTGATGTTGCCGGAGTAAAGACGTGTCAGCAGCAGCAGCAAAATCTTTGAGCCAAAGGATCCGATGGCAAAGATGACCGTATTCTGCGCCAGCTTCTGGTATTTATTCAAAATGATACAACTCACTTTCGTAATCGGTATTTCTATTATACCAGATTCCGAGGAAAAAGGGAATAGGATTTTAAAAAAAAATACAGCTCCTTCTGCATTTCAGAAGGAACTGCTGCATGAGGACGCTACAATGCTCTGCTTTCCTGTCATTTAATCGACAGTGCCGGCGTATCATGTCGCATAAACGACAGAACAACGCCGTTTTGGATATTGAATTTTCCCTGATCCCGTGGTAAGATAGAATTACAGAAAGGGACAGTAAAGTCCCTGAACAAGAAACACCGATCTCTGATAGGAGGAATGGATCATGATCATGACAAACGTACTGAAGAAGACAGGTGCAGCGCTCCTCGCGGCAATGATGGTAATGGCAGCAGGTGCAGCGGTCTCTGCATCATCCTTCGGACAGGATCCCATTTCGCTGAATGCATATGCAGCCAGCGAGAGTGAGAAAGTGGAAAGCAATGTTTACTTCTACAAACCCGGCGACCGGTACGCCCCTTCGCGGTTGATGGAGGTCTTCATCACTCCGGAACTTGCCGAAAAAGGCTTTGATGTTGGTGATCACATCCTGCTCTATGGCAATATCAAAGGCGAATTCATCATCAAAAAGATCGTTCCGAATCCGAGAGACAAGAAGCCTGCGCCAGCCATTATGATACTGAGCCATTCAGGCAAAACGACGGTCGAGACCACCTATGTCAGACTTCTTTCAATCAAGCGGCCCGTACAGGAGTAGCTTTAACTGCGATGTCTGAACATGCAAAACGATGCCCCCTTCGCCGCAAGGCGTTGGGGGCATGTGATCGTTGAAAAGATGCACCGTGATCTGCAAAGCACCTGCCAACGGGGGCTCCCCGTTACTTCTCTAAGGTGCCGTGGGACATAGCCTTCAGGTAGGCATGGATGAAGCCGTCGATGTCGCCGTCCATCACGGCGTTGATGTTGCCGTTCTCGAAGCCGGTGCGGGTGTCCTTCACGAGGGTGTAGGGCATGAAGACGTAGGAGCGGATCTGTGCGCCCCAGCCGATCTCCTTCTGTACGCCCTTGATGTCGGAGACCTTCTCGAGGTGCTCGCGACCTTGATCTCAACGAGCTTGGATACGAGCATCTTCATGGCGTAGTCACGGTTCTGGTACTGGCTGCGCTGGGTCTGGCAGGATACCACGATGCCGGTCGGCTTGTGGATCAGACGCACGGCAGAGCTGGTCTTGTTGACCTTCTGGCCGCCGGCGCCGGAGGAACGGTATACCTCCATTTCAATATCCTCGGGACGGACATCCACCTGGATGCTGTCGTCGATCTCAGGCATGACATCGAGCGCCGCAAAGGACGTCTGGCGTCTGCCGGAGGCATCGAACGGCGATACACGCACCAGACGGTGTACGCCTGCCTCGGATTTCAGGAAGCCGTAGGCATTCTCGCCCTCGACCATGATGGTGGCACTTTTCAGGCCGGCCTCATCGCCATCGAGGTAGTCGAGGAGCTGCACCTTGTAGTTGTGGCGCTCTGCCCAGCGGTTGTACATTCTGTAGAGCATCTCTGCCCAGTCCTGTGCCTCGGTGCCGCCGGCGCCGGGGTGGAAGGTCAGGATGGCGTTCTTGCTGTCATATTCGCCGGAAAGCAGCGTCTCCAGCTTCTTGTCTTCGAGGGTCTGCTTGAAATTCGCCATCTCGGTGACGATCTCGTTCTGCATATCCTCGTCCTCTTCCTCCATGCACAGCTCGAGCATGGTGAAGAGGTCATCGAGCTTATCTTCGAGCCGGTTATAGGCTGCGATCTTGTTTTCGAGCTGCTTGGTGCGCTGGAGCACCTTCTGGGAATTCTCGAGGTCATCCCAGAAGCCTTCTGCTGCCGCCTGCTTCTGGAGCTCGGCGACCTCCTCCTTGGCTTTGGTGATGTTCAGCACCTCGCCCAACTCCGCAAGCTCCTTGCGGTAGCCGGTCAGCTCTACCTTAATTTCATCTAATAAGATCATACTATTACTCCTTTGGTTCTCGGAAAGTCCATCATGTATTATTATACACGAAAACGGGATGAAATGCAAGGGGTTTTGCGGATTTTTCGGTGAAATCAATTTTCGGGTGCTTTAGTGCGCATCATCACTGTAAAGCCGCCCCCCACCGCCGCCATTCGGCGGCACCACCCCCGGTGGGGGAGGAAAAGGAGGGGGCTGGCGCCCCCTCAGACCCGCCTTTTCTGGTAATTGATTTCCTTGCGGATCTTTCTACGTTGGCACAGAAAAGGACCTCCCCCTGCGGGAAGGTCCTCCGGGAATCACATCTCAGTCGCTGACATACGGCAGCAGAGCAATGTGTCTTGCTCTCTTGATGGCAACCGTCAGCTCACGCTGATGATAGGCACAAGTGCCGGTGACACGGCGGGGCAGGATCTTGGATCTTTCCGTCATGCACTTCTTCAGCTTCGCGATATCCTTGTAGTCGATCTTCTCTACACGGTCTACGCAGAACATGCAAACCTTCTTGCGCGGGCGCTTGGAAGGACGAGAACTTCTTTCACGTTCCATATCAATATCTCCTTTACTCGAATTTTAGAACGGTACTTCGCCGTGCGGGGAGCCCCCGCTGGCAGACGCATTCACAATTTCTCTTCTGAGAATGGCGCAGAGCTTGCTCTGTGAATGTGTCTTAGAACGGTACTTCACCGTCGCTCAGAATTTCTTCAAAATCACCGAGGTCGCCCACCTCGATCGGCTGCGGGGCATTGTTGACCGCTGCCTGCGGGGGCGGGGGTGCCTGCTGGGGAGCGGGCTGCTGATACTGCTGTCCGCCATACTGCTGACCGCCATAGGGCTGTCCACCGTACTGCTGACCGCTGTAGGACTGGCCGCCGCCATAGGACTGGCCGCCGTACTGACCGGAGCCGTTGCCACGCTTTTCACCAGTAAACGAAACGTTGTCTGCAACAACATCCATACTGAAATGCTTGACTCCGTTCTGGTCTGTATAGTCAGAGTTCTGAAGCCGTCCCTCTACGAGGATCATACTACCCTTAGAAAAATACTTGGTTACAAACTCTGCTGTTTGTCTCCAGCAGACAACACTGATAAAATCAGCCTGTCGCTCTCCGCCTTGCTTTACGAAATTACGATCAACAGCAATTCGGATACGGCACATAGAAACGCCGCTCTGTGTTGTGCGCATTTCAGGATCTGCTGTCAGTCTGCCCATCAGGATCACTCTGTTATACATATCAGTACCCTCCCATCATCAGGATTTTTGAAGAGACGCTTGTGTCTGCCTGCTTACTTGGTGGTGACCAGAGCACGCAGAACGCCGTCTGTGATGTTCAGAACTCTGTTCAGCTCTGCCGGGAACTCGGGCTTTGCGGTAAATGTGTAGAGCACATAATAACCCTCTGCCTCGTAGTTGATCGGGTAAGCCAGCTTACGCTTGCCCCACTCGTTCACGTCCTCGGTCAGTGTGCCGTTCTTCTCGATGAGACCCTTGAATTTTGCTACGAGAGCCTGGATCGCCTCTTCATCCTTCTTCAGGCTGAAAACGACCATTGCCTCGTATGTCTCGTTCAGCTTTGCCATGTTGACTGCACCTCCTTTTGGATTTCGCCTGATTTGACAGGCAAGGAATGGACACTCCGGTTCCGGAGCGGATTGCTCTTTCCTGAACAATCTTCAATATTATAGCATAGAAATCCGGGGTTGTCAAGGGGTTTTTTCTATTTTGGGAGAATTTTGGTATTATGCATAATTGAAGAGGGAAAGCGCGCTGTCAGACAGTGTAGCCCCTCAGTGCACCAGTGTCTGAAACACCCGAAGCCCTGCATGAGAGCATCCGAATGGATGCGACGGCTGAAAATGCACAACGATGCCCCCTTCGCCGCAAGGCGTTGGGGGCATGTGGTAAACGAAGCAGTGCAGTTTCAATCTGCGAAGCAACCTGCCAGCGGGGGCTCCCCGCTGCTATTTCATATCTATATACTTCCAGTAGCCCTTTAAATACACACCGCCGGAGATGATCGTCAGGAGGACGGAGATCCATACCAGAGCGAAGAAGATCCAGCTCATGATGCCGCCGATCGCCGGGATACCAAACTCGGTCAGGCAGAGACAGAGCAAGATCACCACCTGCGTCACCATCGTGAAGGCAGTCTTCAGCTTGCCCCAGATGCCGGCAGCCACGACAACGCCCTTCTCCGCTGTCACAAGACGCAGACCGGAGACCATGAATTCACGGGCGGCAATGATCGTCACGACGATGCCGTTGACATGGAGGGAATACTCCGTGCCGAGGGTCACTTCCATCTTGGCGCTGAGATCCGCCATCGCTGCAAATGCCGCAAGGACGAGGATCTTGTCTGCCAAGGGATCTGCGAACTTGCCGAAGGTCGTGATGAGATTCTGTGAGCGGGCGATGTGGCCGTCAAGGGCATCCGTGATGGACGCGATCGCAAAGACGAGAAGCGCCGCCGAGAAATGATACGGGAACTGCACATACAGGCAGACCAGAAAGACCGGTACGAGGATGATACGCAGGAGCGTCAGCTTATTCGGCAGATTCATTCAACGACCTCCCCGAGCAGATCATAGTCGAGCGTATCGGTGATCTTGATCTGCACATATTCACCGAGACTGAGCTTGCGCTCGGAGGAGAAGAACACCTTGCCGTCAATATCCGGCGCATCGGCAGCCGTTCTGCCGAAGTAGCACTCCGCCCACTTGTCAAAGCCTTCGACAACGGCGGTCTTTTCGGTGCCGAGCTGGGCTTCATTATAGGCGGCGCTGATCTCCATCTGCTGCTCCATGATGATGTCGGCACGGTGCGCCTTGACTTCCTCATCGAGCTGGTCGGTGAATTCCGCTGCCTTCGTACCGTCCTCCTGCGAATAGGGAAAGCAGCCGAGTCGAGCAAACTTCATCTCCTGCACGAACTCCGCCAGCTCGTTGAACTGTTCCTCCGTCTCGCCGGGGAAGCCTGTGATGAGCGTGGTGCGCAGGACGATGCCCGGCATCGCGGCGCGGAGCTTGCCAATCACGTCAATGAGCTTTTCCTTGGTGGAAGGGCGGTTCATGCGGGCGAGAATTTCGTCATTGCAGTGCTGGATGGGCATGTCGATGTACTTGACGATCTTGGGTTCCTGCGCCATGACCTCGATGAGCTCGTCCGTGATGCGCTCCGGGTAGCAGTAGAGCACACGGATCCAGCGCAGGCCGTCAATGGCACAGAGCTTTTTCAGCAGCTCCGGCAGGCGGCTCTCGCCGTAGAGATCCTCGCCGTAGCGGGTGGTATCCTGTGCGATGATGTTCAGCTCGGTCACGCCGTTCTCGGCCATCCAGTTGGCTTCGGCCAGAACGTCCTCCATCGGGACGCTGCGGAATCTGCCGCGGATCATCGGAATGGCGCAGTAGGTGCAGCAGTTGGAGCAGCCCTCTGCAATTTTCAGATAGGAGAAGAACGGCAGCGTGGACAGGATGCGCTCGCCGTCCATCATGGCATCGGATTTCGGTGCAAAATGCACATAGCGCTCGTCTTTCAGGACCTTGTCGAGGATGTCTACGATGTCCTTCTCGTCACCGATGCCGACAATGGCATCCGCCTCCGGAAATTCGGCAGCAGCTTCCTCCTTGTAGCGCTCGGTCAGACAGCCGGTGAGGATGAGCTTCTTGACGGTGCCCTCCTTTTTCAGGGCGCCGATCTCGAGAATGGTCTCGATCGCCTCCTCCTTCGCAGACTGGATGAAGCCGCAGGTGTTCACCACCGCAACATCCGAGTCACCGAACTCCGTCACCAGCTCATAGCCGTGGTTGCGGAGCTTCCGGAGCATCCGCTCCGAGTCTACTAAATTCTTTTCACAGCCCAAAGAAACAAGGCTGACTTTGATCGCCATAGGGGAAACCTCCTTTTGTGTTTTCTGGGGCGCTGCCCTGCACCCGCCCGCTTTGTAGCACAAAGCGGGGGAAAAGCATCTTTTGATGCTTTATTGATTATACACCACATTGAACGCCTGATACGGCTCCGGCTGTGACAGTGCAATGGTATTGCGGATGTGGAAATGCTCGAACGCATCCACGTAGTCGCCGTTGACATACACATCCGGGTGATTGCTGCTGTAGGAAAAATTCAGCTCCTGGATGCTGCCTTTCAGTTCGGAAAGACGATCCGTATCTTTCAGCGACACGATCGAGACCTTACAGAATTTGCTGTTGCTGTAAAGCGAACGCAATGCCGGGATGCTGTTAAGATCCGCCGTCTGGTAGGATGTCAGATCCTCGCTCGTGATGACACTCACGATCAGACAGACCGTATTATCCGGCGTCATGACCTGGTCGAGCGTTTCGGCGCCGGCTTTGAACTGCGGCTCCTCAAAGGCATTGTCCGTGACTACAGTGGCAAGCACCTTTGTCTGGTCGATGGGCAGCGCATCCGTCAGCTCCTTGCAGATCTGCTCGGTGTGCACTGTGTCGGTGACTGTACCCGATGCCGTGAGATACGTCGCATCATAGGTCTTGCCGTTCAGCACGATCTTGCCCGTCAGATCCTGTGCCGCCTTGTAGGAGACCTCCGGCACCGGTGAGCCGACGTTCATTTCCACCGGACATTCCACCGATTTGAGCTTTGCGCTGTCCCCGTAGGCGGCTGTTACGCCGTCCGTAAACGACTTTTCATAGGCAGCAAGGCGGTTCGACGCCTCCTGCTTCACTTCGTCCGGCGCACTGCATCCCGTGAGAAGCAGTCCCGCACACAGCAGCGGCAGCGCCATACAGAGCGGTTTGAAACGTCCCATCCTATTCATCCTCCCAGTCGGCAAAATAGTCCTCGAGCGCCGCCTTGACGCTGCGGAAATCGTAGCCAAGGCGCGCCATGCCGGCGATGACCTTTTCGCGGGTCTTGTAGTCCTTCGGGTCGGTGAGGATCCTGCCATATTTCTTTTCGAGGACGGCGGGAAGGTTCTCCTCGGCCGTGTCCTCGAGGCCGTCGAGGGCGTCCTCCACGAGAGCCTTGTCCAGGCCGCGGTGCAGCATCTCCTGCCTTGCGCGGTAGATGCCATAGCGCTTGCGCTCGACAAGGTATTCGGCCAGTTTCTCGGCATAGCGGCGGTCATTGATCATGCCGCATTCGGCTAAGTGATCCATGACCTTGCGGATGAGCGCCTTGTCGTCATAGGTCTGCATGAGCTTGCGGTAGAGCATCACATAGGAATAGTCCCGCGCATCGAGCAGATAGCACGCCCGCCGGTAGGCTCTCTTATAGCGGGAGCGGTCGTGCAGCTCAAGCAGCAGGTCGCCGTCGATGTCCGCGCCCTCCCGGATGCCGTGCTGCCGCATCAGCTCGCCGTCGATCTCGTAAACGCCGTCAGCCGTATGCACTTCGTAGTAGGTCTTCTGGCGGGTGATTTCTAAGATTTCCATAGATTCCTCTGAAACAAATGTAATCTAAAGCCGCCTTCGGCGGTGGACTCTACCAGTACACCAGCAACACCGCCTTGCAACGCAAGCGGTGTTACGGACACCAGTATCAAGCCCTGTCAGCTAAAGCATAAAGCTGCCCGCGGGGGCGTCCCCGCTTATTCTGTAGGATCAAATTCCTCAAAATCGTCATCGGCGGAGATGTCCTCGCCGGGTGCGGACATCTCGGCAGCGCCGGTCTCGTCGCCGGATGCGATGGCTGCCTTTGCGGCAGAAACGGCATCTTCATCGTCGTCATCATCGGAGACAGTCAGGTCGATCTTGTCGATCTGCTCCATGATCTTGGCCTCGATCTCCTTGCGGAAGTTCTCGTCCTCCATCATGCGCTTCTTGACGGCATCACGACCCTGACCGAGCTTCTCGCCGTTGTAGCTGAACCACGAGCCGCTCTTCTTGACGATCTCGAGATCGACTGCAAGGTCGATGATCTCGCCGTCGCGGTTGATGCCCTGGCCGTAGATGTTCTCGAACTCGCACTCGCGGAAGGGCGGTGCGACCTTGTTCTTGACGATCTTGACCTTCATCTTGTTGCCGATCGGCACACCGTTTTCCTTCAGCACTTCACCCTTGCGGACATCCATGCGGATGGTGGCGTAGAATTTCAGCGCACGGCCGCCGGGGGTCGTCTCCGGGTTGCCGTACATCACGCCGATCTTCTCACGGATCTGGTTGATGAAGATGGCAACGCAGCCCGTCTTGGAGACAACGGAGGTCAGCTTGCGCATGGCCTGGCTCATCAGACGGGCAAGCTGGCCGACATGGTTGTCGCCCATTTCGCCGTCGATCTCTGCCTTGGTGGTCATGGCAGCAACGGAGTCCACAACGAGCACGTCGATCGCACCGGAGCGCACGAGCTGCTCGGCAATTTCAAGTGCCTGCTCACCGGAATCCGGCTGCGATACGAGGAGGTTGTCGATGTCCACGCCAAGCTGCTTGGCATACTTCGGGTCGAGGGCATGCTCTACGTCGATGAAGGCCGCCTCGCCGCCCATCTTCTGTGCCTCTGCAACGATGTGCAGGGCAACGGTCGTCTTACCGGAGCTCTCCGGGCCGTACAGCTCAATGATACGCCCTCTCGGCACGCCGCCGACACCGAGCGCCAGATCAAGCTGCATGGAGCCGGTCGGGATGACGTCCACGTCGATCTTCTGCCGCTGACCGAGACGCATGATAGCGCCCTGACCATAGGTCTTCTCGATCATTTTCAGAGCCGATTCCAGTGCCTTCTTCTTCTCCTCCTGCGTAGCAGGTGCCTGGAACATCTGGCTTTTTGCCTTGTCGGATTTTGCTTTTGCTTTTGCCATGGTGATAGTACCTCCTTAAATTCGTGTGTGTTCTGCGGGCTTGACGCCCGCTCAGGAGGGGCGGGGAGCCCCCGCTGGCAGATTGCCCCTCCTAAACCTCCCTCGGCAGGAGGCTGAGCCTCCTGCACCTGCATCATTTACGCTCTTACCCCCATAACGACCCTGTCATGCCGGGCATAATCCTGTAGAATGTGAACTTCCGTGAATTCGTGATTTTCGAGAATGTTAGCGACCGC
>JAGADP010000184.1 GCA_017828885.1 Oscillospiraceae bacterium
AGTCGTGGCAGAGATGCCGTCAGACATGGTAGTGATGATCGGATCCGTAGCCATCGCCTGCATCTGCGCTGGCAGCGATTGCAGACAGCTATGCAGCCCGGGCGAGGCTTGTGTCTCCTCGGCTGTAACGGGTAGGATCGTGCCCGATGTGGCAGCGATCAGCAGTCCGGTCACAAAGGCAGCGGCTCTATTAACAGTTTTCATGGATTTCCCCCTTGCTCCCAATACGATGGGTCATGTCATTATGCCGGCATTGCGGCAATAAAACTATTATAACATACTTTTATAAAAAAAGCAAGCCTTGTATGAACCATTGACATGCAGCTATTATTTATGGTATAATCCAGATATAGCATCATGATTGATCACAATTATTCGTTAGGAGGCATTCTCCATGATACAGAAACTGAAACAACATATACACGACTACTTTGTCGGAAAAGAAGAAACCGTCGAGAACCTGCTGATCTGTCTGTTTGCGGGTGGGCATATCCTGCTCGAGGGCATCCCCGGTGTCGGCAAGACGACGCTGGCTTCCACACTGGCCAAATCGGTGGCCTGCGACTTCGGCCGGATCCAGTTCACGCCCGATACGCTGCCGACCGATGTGATGGGCACGGAGATCTTCAACATGAAGAAGGGCGAATTCGAGTACCGCGAGGGCGCGATCATGCACCAGATCGTCCTGGCCGACGAGATCAACCGCACCTCCCCGAAAACGCAGGCCAGCTTGCTTGAAGCAATGGCAGAGGGACAGACCACCGTCAGCGGCGTCAAGCACAAGCTCCCGGAGCCCTTCATGGTCATCGCCACACAGAACCCTGTGGAGTTCATGGGGACGTATCCGCTGCCCGAAGCGCAGATCGACCGCTTTATGATGAAGCTCACCATCGACTATCCCGGCGAGGATGAGGAGCTGCGCATGACGAAGAACATGCTTGCCGGCAAGACCATCGAGACCGTGGAGAGCATCATCACCGCGGAGGACGTGTGCCGCATGAAGGAGCAGGTGGCGAAGATCACCATTAAGGACGAAGTCGTGCGTTATGCGCGGAATATCGCCGAGATGACCCGCAGCGAAAAGCGCTTTGTCCTCGGTGCCAGTCCGCGTGCTGTCCTTGCGCTTGTGAAGGCATCGCAGGCAAAGGCCTTCCTCGAGGGGCGGGATTTCGTCAAGCCCGATGATGTCAAGGCAGTTGCGCCGTTTGTGCTGACACATCGCCTGACGCTGACCTCCGAAGCCCGGATCGCCAAGGAAAACAAGGACGACATCCTCCGCAAGCTGATCCACAACACCAAGATCCCGCTGTAAGACCCGACTATCATCCATACAAAGGACATTGCTATGAAAAGAAACAGGATCATCTGGTTTTGTCTCTGGGTGCTGTCTGTCGTCGGGATCAGTTTGAAAGGCGGCGTGGTGACCTATGGCTTTTTCGCGCTCCTGACGCTTGTGCCGCTGCTCTCTTTTGTCTATCTGCTGGCGGTCTACTGGCTGTTCCACATCTATCAGGAGCTGGAACAGCGCTTTGTCTCGGTCAATGAGCCGGTCCGCTACCGCTTTGCGCTCGTTAACGAGTACCCGCTCCAGTTCGTCAGCATCCGGGTGCGGTTCTTCTCGGCCTTTTCCACCATCACCGACCTCGATGACGAGACGGAATACGAACTGAAGCCCAATTCCCGCATCGAAAAAGAGACAAGACTCATCTGCAAATACAGAGGCGAATACGATATAGGCATTAAGGAGATCGAGATCCAGGACTATTTCCGCCTGTTCCGCGTCAGATACCGGAATAAGGAATGCATCCACGCCGTTGTCAGGCCGCAGCTCATCCAGACGGAGACGCTCGGGGACATCGCGCTTTCCGATGCTGTCCGGGAGTCCGAACGCAACAAGTCCGAGCTCGATGTCCTGAGCCGGGAGTATGTCCCCGGCGATGACCAGCGGCTCATCAACTGGAGCCAGTCTGCCAGATCGGGCTCGCTCATGACACGGCTCATGTCCGGCGCGGATCAGCAGGAGATCGCGATCATCACGGACACCTTCCGCAGCGGTCTGGAGCAGTCGGAATTCCTGCCGCCGGAGAACAAGATCCTCGAGACCGCACTGGCGATCTCGTACTATTTCAGCCGCCACCAGATCTGCGCGGCGGAGTATCATCTCGGCGAGGACCTCGTCCGCCTGACGATGGAGAGCACCTGGCGATTTGAGGAATTCTACAACGCCATGTCCGACATCCGGTTCAGCAGCCTGCACACCCATGCACGCTTGTATGAAGCCGCCACGCAGCGGCAGGATCTTCTCGGCAGTTCGATGGCGTTCCTGATTTTGTCCGTCTGGGATGGTGAAGCGGATGCTCTGCTCCGGATTCTCGAACAGAACGGCCTGACCGTTGTGATCTGCTACATCGGGGAACAGAATGTGCCCGATGTAGCCGGCCACCGGACCTGCACGCTGCTCTGCCTGTCACCGGACAGCGATCTGACAAAGGGGATATGCATATGAGTACAGTCTATGACATTCTCCGCATTCTGCCGCTGTCGCTGCTGCTTCTGATGCTGTGCGGCGACCAAGCGGCTATCCCCGAAGACAGCTTCCTGCCCTACGGCATCGGTACGATCGTGACGCTCCTGCTCATTCTTCTGCGCAACAGCAAGCGAAAGCTGCTTGTCTCCGGCATCACGGTATGCTTTTTAGGCGGCGTGTGGCTGGCAATGGGCGAGGATTACCGGCAACTCTGCATCGAGGAATACTTCTATGTGCTCTGGATCGTATGCTTTTCCGCCGGGGCGCTGCTGATAGGGATACTGACAGACCGGAGCATCTGGCTGAAACGGATCACCGCGTCTGCTCTGCTTGGCTACAGCATCGCCGGAACGGCGCTCAACTGGGAGATCCCGAAAGCAGCCTTTGCGCTGATCTGCCTGTTGCTGCTTATCCAGATCGCCGAGGAGATCCAGCGGCGCTGGCACAAGAGCGGCTACCCTGAGCCGAAGGAGCATATCACAAGGCTGGCGCTGGTGTTTCTGACCGCGGTGCTGCTCGTCTATGCCGTTCCAGCACCGGCGGAGCCCTACGACTGGCAGTTTGCCAAGGATATCTACGCCTTTACTTCCACGCAGGTCAGCCGTCTCTATGGTATCCTGTCCCATCCCTCCGAGGAATACGGCCAGATCGGCTTTTCTGAGAATGGCGGCTTCTTTGCCGGCATCGGCAGCAGCGATGACGAGGTGCTGTACATCACCGCGGGCAACACCAAGATCCGCGATCTCCGTCTTGTCGGCTGCATCAGCGGCGAATTCACGGGCACAGAATGGATCTTTGACACCGAGACGGCGAGCGATTCCCGCATGCTCGACACGTTGGAGACCGCCTGTGCCGTCCGGAAATATGCGGGGCTGTCCCGCTCCGACTATCTGCAAAAGCTCGACATGCACTGCCGTATTCTGCTCCATAACACGCGTTATGTCTTTTCACCCGCCAAGATCAAGCTCGAGGCGACAAGGAAAAATGCCCCCGGCATCCTTGAACAGAACGGGAGCATTGTTTCCAAGAAAAAGCTGCACTATCAGGATGAGCTGCTTGTTTCGAGCTATGTGCTCAACGACGGCAATCCACATCTTGCGGAGCTGCTGACGGATGCTGCACCGCTGACGGCCGCGGAATGGGAACAGACCGCCATCGCAGAGGGCGTGCTTGACAGAAACAGCTACACATTTGCGGAGTACGAGCAGTACCGCAGGGATGTGTATGCGCAGTATTGCAATCCCTGCGACGTTTCCGATGACGTGCAGGCGATCCTTGACGGGATCCAGTGCACCTCCTCGACCCGGTACGAAGCCTTGAAACAGCTCGAAGCCTACTTCCATGACATGACATATGACACCAACTGCGGGGCGCTGCCTTCTTCCGTACATGATGCAGAGAGCTTTCTCGATTACTTCCTGTTTGACGCTAAAAAGGGCTACTGCATGCACTATGCCACCTCCTTTACGCTGATGGCAAATGCCATGGGGATCCCGTGCCGCTATGTGCAGGGCTATCATGTGCAGCGCGATGCGGAGGGCAATGCCCTTGTGCTGCAAGCGCATGCACATGCGTGGCCGGAGGCATATTTCGACAACGTGGGCTGGGTCGCCTTTGAACCTACGCCCGGACATGCCGTATCTTCCGGCTGGCGCACGGCGGAGTATAATCCCGAGCCTTTGCAACGGGAGGAGCCGGAGCCCGCAACGGAGGAACCGGAACCCACTGACGAGCCGCAGGAGGAGCCGGAAGCATCCGCACCCGATCCACTGCTCTTCATCGTGCCCGCCGCGGCTGTGCTTGGATTCCTGCTGCTGGCGTTCCTCGTGGGACGTCTGCTGGCGCGGAGCCAATATCGCCGGATGAGCACGCCCGACAAATTCCGGCATCTCACGCAGCAGGATCTCCGGCTGCTCGGGTATCTCGGCTTCCCGATGGAGGAGGGCGAGACCCTTGCGGAATTTGAACAGCGTGTGCAGCAGTCAGACCG
>JAGADP010000185.1 GCA_017828885.1 Oscillospiraceae bacterium
GCAAAGAAGAAAGTCATCGCCATGCTGCTGGCTGGCGGTCAGGGCAGCAGACTGTACGCCCTGACACAGAATGTGGCAAAGCCGGCAGTACCCTATGGCGGTAAGTATCGCATCATTGATTTCGCACTGTCCAACTGCACCAATTCCGGCATTGATACCGTCGGTGTCCTGACACAGTACCAGCCGCTCGTGCTCAACGAGTACATCGGCAACGGTCAGCCGTGGGACCTCGACAGAATGTACGGCGGCGTACACGTCCTGTCTCCGTTCGAGACCAAGGAGGGCGCTGACTGGTTCCAGGGTACGGCCAATGCGATCTACCAGAACATGCGGTTCATCGAGCGCTACGATCCGGAATACGTGATCGTGCTTGGCGGTGACCATATCTATAAGATGGACTATTCCAAGATGGTGGAATACCATGAGCAGAACAAGGCTGATGGTACCATCGCTGTCATTGACGTGCCGATGGAGGAAGCCTCCCGCTTCGGCATCATGACCTGTGATGCAGAGAACCGTGTGGTACGCTTCACGGAGAAGCCCAAGGAGCCGGAGTCTACGCTGGCGTCTATGGGTATCTACTGCTTCACATGGGCCAAGCTCAAGAAATACCTCATTGAAAATGAGAATGCCAATACCGGTTCCAAGGACTTCGGCAAGGACATCATCCCGGCCATGCTCGGTAACGGTGAGCGCCTGTTCGCCTACACCTTCGACGGCTACTGGAAGGATGTCGGCACGCTCGATTCCCTGTGGGAAGCCAATATGGATCTGCTGAGCCCCTCTGTGCCGCTCGATCTGTATGATCCCAAGTGGAAGATCTATGCCCGCCACAACAACATGCCGCCGCAGTTCATCGGCAAGAACGCCAAGATCGAGAACTCGATGATCACCGAGGGCTCCAACATCAACGGCGAGGTGGATTTCTCCATCGTCTTCTCCGGTGTCACCATTGAGGAGGGCGCAGTTGTCAACTACTCCATCCTGATGCCCGGTACCGTTGTAAAGTCCGGCGCCGTGGTCGAGTATGCGATCGTCGGCGAGAACTGCGTGGTAGAATCCGGTGCACGGATCGGTATCAGCCCTGAAAACATCGAAAACAGAGATGACTGGGGCATCGCCGTTGTCGGCCATAATGTGACCATTTCCGGCAGCGCGGTTATCAAGCCGAAGGCGATTATTTCTGAGAATGTTTAAGGAGGCTTATCATGGGCGTTAAGAATAGTGTGCTTGGTCTGATCTTTGCTTCACTGCATGATTCGACAGTGGTAGAGCTTACCAAGCAGAGAACAATGGGTTCGATCATGTTCGGCGGCAGATACCGCCTGATCGACTTCCCGCTTTCCAATATGGTGAATTCCGGCATCACCGAGGTCGGCGTCATCACCAAGTCTAACTACGGCTCTCTGCTCGATCACCTCGGCACCGGCCGTGAGTGGGATCTCTCCCGCAAGAAGGGCGGTCTGCACCTGCTGCCGCCGTTCAGCCAGAACATCGGCGACGGCGTATACAGAGGCCGTCTCGAAGCGCTGAACAATGTGTGGAACTACGTACAGCACTCCTCAGCGGAGTATGTCATCCTGGCAGACTGCGACTATGTCTGCAACATCAACTTTGAGGATGTCCTCAAGCAGCACATCGAGACCGGTGCGGACATCACCGCCGTTTACGGCAAGTTCCGCTACACCGAGGAATCCGGTGCCTGTGTGGACGTGCTCGAGATGGATGCCGAGAAGCGCATCAAGTCCGTGCTGATCGACCCGCAGATCGCAGGCGAATGCAATATCTGCCTTGACATGTATGTGATGCGCAAGGATCTGCTGGCGAAGCTCGTCAAGGATGCTGTCAGCCGCAACAAGTACAGCCTGATCCGCGACTGCCTCCAGGCAAAGGTGGACGAGCTCAAGCTCATGGGCTATGAGTTCGGCGGCTACTTCTCCCGCATCGATTCCGTCAAGAGCTATTTCGAGGCCAATATGGCACTTCTCCAGCCGGAGAACAGAGCAGCGCTCTTCCAGCCGAATGCTCCGATCTATACCAAGATCGGCGACAACGGCCCTGTAAAATACGGTCTGGATGCGAAGGTGAGCAATTCCCTCATCGCTGACGGCTGCATCATCGAGGGTACGGTGGAGAACTGCATCCTGTTCAGAGGTGTCAAGGTCGGCAAGGGCAGTATCGTCCGTGACTGCATCCTGATGCAGGGCACGACCATCGGCAACAACTGCGCACTGACCGCTGTCATCACGGACAAAAACGTGGAGGCCACCGAGGGCAGAGTTCTGACCGGCTCTGACAGCTATCCGCTGTATATCGGCAAGAATGCAAAAATCTGATCAGGCAGGTGAATGACTTGAATATACTGTTTGCCGCAAGTGAGGCTGTACCCTTTGCAGCCTCCGGCGGCCTGGCAGATGTCATTGGCTCCCTTCCGCGGGCGATCCGCGATAAGGGACATGACTGCCGGGTCGTGATCCCGCTCTATAAATCCATGCGCCCCGAGCTGCGCGCCCAGCTGACCTTCCTGACCAACATCACGGTCGATGTCTCCTGGCGCAAGCAGTACTGCGGTATCTTCACCGCGATCTGGTGCGGCGTGATCTACTACTTCATCGACAACGAATACTATTTCGGGCGTGAGGGGCTTTACGGCTTCTATGACGACTGCGAGAGATTCGTGTTCTTCTCGCGTGCAGTCCTGGAAATGCTCCGTTACATCGACTTTGCGCCGGATATCATCAACGGCAACGACTGGCAGACAGCATTGATCCCGGTGTTCTATCAGGTATTCTACAAATACCAGCAGGGCTACCAGAATATCAAGCATGTGTTCACCATTCACAATATCCAGTACCAGGGCAGCTACGGCAGAGAGGTGCTCAACGAAGTCATGGGCATCCCGCTCTATCACATGGGCATCCTTGAGTATGACGGTGCCATCAACATGATGAAGGGCGCCATAGAGACGGCTGACAAGATCACGACCGTTTCCCCGAGCTATGCCTGGGAGATCCTCGATCCGTGGTATTCGCACGGGCTCGACCGGATCCTTGTCAACAAGCAGTACAAGCTTACCGGCATCCTGAACGGCATCGACCAGGAGCTCTACAATCCGGAGACGGATGCGCTGCTGGCGGCGCACTATTCCGCCGACAAGCCCGAGGGCAAGAAGGCCTGCAAGGATGCGCTGCTCCAGGAGCTGGCGCTCCAGGAGGGCGATGAGCCGGTGATCGGCATTGTGACGCGCTTTGTATCGCATAAGGGTATCGACCTGATCCGCTTTGTCTTTGAGGACATCATGAAGCTTGGGTACAAGTTCGCTATCCTCGGCAGCGGTGAGAAGATCTATGAGGACTTCTTCTCCGAGATGCAGTGGCGCTATCCGCACCAGGTGAGCGTGACGCTCGGCTTCCAGCCGGATCTGGCGAAGAAGATCTATGCCGGCTGCGACATGTTCCTGATGCCGTCCCAGAGCGAGCCCTGCGGTCTGGCACAGATGATCTCCATGCGCTACGGTACCGTTCCGATCGTCCGGGAGACCGGCGGTCTGCGTGACTCCGTCAAGGACAACGGCGACGGAGACGGCAACGGCTTCACCTTCAAGACCTACAACGCACACGACATGCTCGATGCCTGCGTCCGTGCCAAGGAATGCTACGACGAGCCTGAGCAGTGGAAGGCGCTTGTGGATCGCGCGATGCGCAGCGATTTCAGCTGGAGCACATCCGCAGATGCCTATGTGGCACTCTACAAGGAGCTTTGCCGGAACAATTGAACAACTAAAAGACCTCCACAGGGATTTCCCTGTGGAGGTTTTGTGCTGCTGTTATCTCTTGACGAAGTACTCCTCATACCATACCAGGAACGTGTAGATCGTCCAGATCTTGCGCCAGAGGTCGGAGTTGCCGCCGATGTACTCGGCATAGATGGCCTGGATCTCGTCGATGTTGAAGAACTCCGCGGCAAAGTCGCTTGCAAACAGGCGGCGCACATCGCCGTTGTAGTTCTCGTCAGCCAGCCAGATGCGGACAGGCACGATAAAGCCGAGCTTCTTGCGGAAGGCGATCTCATCCGGGAGCACCTTGGCGGCAGCCGTGCGGAATGCGACCTTGTTCTGCTCCTCCGTGACCTTGTATTCCGACGGCATCCGGGACGCAATGTCAAAGATGCGGCGGTCGGTCAGCGGCATCCGGATTTCCAGCCCGGCAGCGGTGCTCATTTTATCGACGTTGAGATAAATGTCACCCTCCAGCCAGATCTGAATATCGACGTCGGACATTTTGGTCAGCGGGTCGAGCCCCTCTGTTTCCTCGTAGATCTGCTGTACCAGCTTGATCGGCAGAACCTCCGGATCGTAATGCTGGAGCAGACGCGCCTTTTCGTCCTCCTTCATGATGTTCGTGTTGCCGACATAGAAGGTTTTGAGGTTTTCGCCGTAGCGCTCCGCATTGCGGTACATGTTGTAGCCGCCGAAGAATTCGTCTGCGCCCTCGCCGGAATAGCAGAGCTTTGTATGCTCCGCCGTTGCAAGGCAGCCGAGCGTAAAGACGATCGCGGAAGCGTCACCGAGCGGCTGTTCCATGTTGTACATGACATACGGTACGATATCGAAATACTGCTGCGGGGTGATCTTTGCAACGGAATGCTCCACACCGAGCAGCTCCGCTGTTTTGGCAGCAATGCGCGATTCATCGAAGCGTTCTTCGTCATAGCCGCAGGAATCTGCACGCTTTGCATCGGACATCGCCAGCACATACGAGGAATCGACGCCGCCGGACAGGAATGATTCCGCGGTTTCGTCCGGCGTCTTGACCTCACGCATCATCTGCGCAAGGGTTTCGTGAATCTCGTCGGTATATGCTTCCAGTGATTTGCTTCTGTCCGGACGGAATTCCGGCTTCCAGTAGCGCGTCACGGTAAAGCTGCCGTTCTGCCATTCCAGCAGGCAGCCGGGCATCAGCTTTTTCAGTCCCTTGAAAAAGGTATCCTCACCGGCAACATAGGTCAGTGTCAGGTAGATCTGGAGCATGCTTTCGTTGAGCTCCTTGACAAAGCCGTCCTGCCCGATGATGTCACGGATCATGGTGCCGTACAGCAGGCTGCCGTCCGCGGTCTGGTAGTAGTAGAACGGCTTGGTGCCGAAGTGATCACGGACACAGATCAGCTTTTCCGCGTCGGAATCCCACAACGCAAAGGCAAACATGCCGTACAGATGATCCGGCAGCGCCTTGCCCCATTTTTCGTAGCCCTTGCAGAGAATGGCCTGTTCCCGCGCCTCACGGGAGAGCGTCTTGTCAATGGAGAGCGCGTCACAGAGCGCCTCCCAGTTGCGGATATGTCCGCGGTAGGTTTTGAGTTCGATCATTTTGCACCTCGGAAATGCCCTTCTCGTCTGAGCGGGCAGAAATCAGAAAGCAGCGCCGCTTCAGCGCGGCGTTCCTCCCGTTTGTTGTGTATGCACAATCCATTGCAAGTATACCATATCTGCAAAAGATTGTCAAGACGGATTATACCGCTGTCTTATAGATCCGCAGCTCAAACTGCGCGCCGCGGGGATCCGCATTGCGCACGGACAGCGTCCCGTTCTGCTGGCGGACAATCTTGTTTGCATATGCCAGCCCGATGCCGTATCCGTTTCTGGCAAAATCTGAGCCGCGGTAAAAGCGTTCAAAGATGTGCGGCAGATCCTCCTTGGCAATGCCGTTCCCGGTATCAGTGATGCAGATTCCGGTATAGATTGCGTTTTCCGAAGCCGTCACCGTGATGCTTCCGCCCTCGGGGGTATGCTCCAGACAGTTCTTGAGAATATTGCCGAGTGCCTCGGTCAGATAAGGGCGGTCACCGGTCAGGGCGGGTTCGCCTTCGGTATGGATTTCCGTGCGGATATTTTTCAGATCCATGGCGATTGAGAGCGGCTCCATTGCGGCGGCAATCAACTCACTGCACCGGATCTCGCTGTGCTGCATGATCGCTGCACCGGCCTCCAGACGGGACAGGCTCAGCAGGGTTTCAATCAGCCACTGCATCCGGCTGAGCAGCGAAAACAGCTCCTGCAATGCTTCGGATTTCTGCGCCCGCGTCAGATCCGGCTTGCGGAGGA
>JAGADP010000186.1 GCA_017828885.1 Oscillospiraceae bacterium
GATGCCGTCATAGGCGAGCCACGTCACCACCAGCGCCAGAGCTCCAGCGAAAAAGCCTGTGATCATGCCCTCGATGAAGAACGGGAAACGGATGAACGCATCCGTTGCGCCAACGTACTTCATGATCTGGATCTCCTCGCGGCGCGAGAAAACGCTCGTCCGGGTCGTGTTGGAGATAATGACCATCGACACGATGACCATTGCCACGATGACCGCACCCATGACCCATGTCAGGATGGAACGGAGCTGGATCAGCACGTTCACAAAGTCATACGGCGCACGGATGGAGTAGATATGGTCGAGAAGTTTGATCTCGTTGATCGTACCCCGGATGCCGGCAATGTCCTTGACCTTGATGCGGTAGGCATCGACCAGCGGATTGTCGTCACCGAGGGACTCAAACAGCACCTCGTACTCGGCCATGCTCTGCTTGAGGGACTCATAGGCTGCTTCCTTGGAGTAGAAGATGACCTCGGAAACGTTGGACATCCCCTTCAGACGGTTGCCGATCTGCTCGATCTCCTCATCCGTCGTACCGTCGTCGAGGTACACAATGACCTCATTCTTGGACTCAATGCCGCCGATCACGGTGTTGACATTCAGGTACACCAGTACCGAAAAGCCCACCAGCAGCAGCGAAACGAGCAGGACACAGAATGAGGCGAACGCCATCATCCGGTTTTTCCATACGTTGTCGATGCCCTGCTCCACAAGATACCGAAAACCGCTAAGCTTCATCTGCACCCTCCGTTGTATCGTCTGCCCCGATCGTGCTGATCGTCTCCTCATAGAGGACTTCGCCCTCCATGATGTCGTCATAGACGATCTCGCCCTTGGCTATGTTGATGATACGGCCGCCGAAATGGCGCACAAGGTCGTGCTCATGCGTTACCATGAGGATGGTCGTTCCACAGGCATTGATGCCCATAAGCAGCTCCACGATCTCGTAGGAAAGCTCAGGGTCGATGTTTCCGGTCGGCTCATCGGCGATGATGAGCTTGGGGTCATTGACGAGCGCTCTTGCGATGGCAACACGCTGCTTCTCGCCGCCGGAGAGCTCGTTCGGGTAGTTGTTGGCCTTGGCCTGTAAGCCTACGAGGCTTATCACATAAGGCACTCTCTTGCGGATATAGCTTTTGGGTGCGTCAATAACACGCAGTACGAAAGCGATGTTCTCGTACACGGTCATGGACGGGATCAGCCGGAAATCCTGGAACACGATGCCGATGGTACGGCGCAGGTTCGGGATCTTGCTGCGGCGCAGCTTGGAGAGGTTATAGCCGTTGACAACGACCGTGCCCTCCGTCGCCTCGATCTCCTTCAGAAGGAGCTTGATCATCGTGCTCTTGCCGGCACCGGAGGAGCCGACTACGAACGCAAAGTCGCCGTCATTGATCTTCAGGCTGACATGATTGAGTGCATCCACGCCGCTTGAATACGTCACGGATACATTCTTGAGTTCTACCATAAGATGAATTTGCACCTGTCTTTCTTTTGCAGGCGATACAGCACAGATCCTGCGCAGTACTGCCTTCGTTCATTTCCCGACAGCTACCGGAGCTATGGCTCTCTTTCTCATGCGATCGGGCAAAGAGTAAGCCTGTATCCGGGAGCGTACCCAGCCGCCCCCCGGAACCAGGCATATGAATGTCATTATTATTTCTGTGTCAAAACCGGATGCCCCGGCATTTTCTTTAGAACTTGGTCGGATTCGCCTGCAGATACTTCTTGACCATCAGGGCGATCTTGAAGATGATCGCATGGTCGAACTCACGAAGGTCGAGGCCGGTGAGCTTCTTGATCTTCTCCAGACGATATACGAGGGTATTTCTGTGAACAAAGAGCTTTCTGGACGTCTCGGATACGTTCAGGTTGTTCTCGAAGAAGCGCTGGATAGTGAACAGCGTCTCATGGTCGAGGCTCTCGATGCTGCCGCGCTTGAATACCTCATGCAGGAAAGTCTCGCACAGGGTGGTCGGCAGATGATAGATCAGTCTTGCGATACCGAGGTTGTCGTAGCTGACAATGATCTTGTCCGTATCGAATACCTTGCCGACTTCAAGAGCAGTCTGAGCCTCCTTGAAGGAACGAGCCAGCTCCTTGACGCTGGTCACCGCAGTACCGATGCCGACATTGACTCTGGTATAGAACTCGCTCGACAGGGTGTCAGCGATGGAACGTGCCAGCTTCTCGAGATCCTTGGAGTCCACACTGGACTTGATCTCCTTGACGAGCACGATGTCAGACTCGGTGATGTTGAACACGAAGTCCTTGTTCTTGTCCGGGAACAGATTCTGGATCACATCATAAGCAGAGATGTCGTTGCTGGAAACGATGCGGATGAGCAGAACGACTCTGCTGATCTCGGCATTGAAGTGCAGCTCTCTTGCCTTGATGACGATGTCGCCCGGGAGCACGTTGTCGAGGACAACGTTCTTGATGAAGTTATTGCGGTCATACTTCTCGTCATAGTACTGCTTGATGTTAGACAGCGTGATGGCGAGGATGCTCGCATACTTGGAGGCGGTGTCATCGGTGCCCTCTACGAAGACGGCATAATCCGGCTTCTGGTGCGCACCGAACGGCTTATAGGTATAGCCGTCACGGATGAAGATGTCATGTGTATCGCTCAGATCCAGAGATACAAACTCATTGGTGGTGCCGACCTTCGTCAGGTCACTGCAGGCAATAATGGTCGCGTTCTCATCCACAACGCCGATCGTGGCATCCATGGTATCGCGCATCTGGTGTACAAGTCCCTGGAACAATCTGTTGGACATAAACTAACTTCCCTTCTTGTTGAATGATTTTTGGCGGTTTCCGTAAGCCGTGTGATGGCTGTTCTGCGGTCTGCACCGTACCCGCATCCAAATAGTCAAATTTGGAGATGATCCCGGGTCATTTTTCGTGCAGTTCTCTACATATTACAAATAGTAACATAAAATTATAGACACAATATGAACGAATTGTTAAATTTCTTGATTTTTTCGTGAAAATAGCAAATTATTTCAAACTTGTTTGTTGATGTATCACAAATTCCCGGCGGCGGCTTGTAACCAATCCGTAACCAGAGGCTGTTTACATCTTTTCGGGGCAGTCGATCTTGAGGATGGACATGGCATTGCGGAGGGTCTGTGCAGTGGCTCTGCAAAGGCCAGTCCGGGACTCACGAAGCTCCGGTGTTTCGGCATTTTTCACGCTGCATGCATCATAGAATTTGTGGAACAAAGTGGCAAGTTCCGTGGCATATTTGGTCACTCTCGACGGGTCATAGACCTTGGCAGCGGCTGCGACCGTTGCCGGGAAGTCGGCAAGGTGACGGATCAGCTCCGTCTCCTGTGCGGTGCCGCTGACCGGGAGCTCCTTCATGGGCGTGCCCTCTGCATACAGCCCCTCAGCCTGGAGGTTGCGCAGGATGCTGCAAATGCGGGCGTGAGCGTACTGTACATAGTAGACCGGATTCTGGGAGGACTTCTCCACCGCCAGATCCAGATCGAACTCAAAGTGGGAATTTGCCTCGCGCATGTTAAAGAAGAAGCGTGCTGCATCGAGCGGGATGTCCTCGAGAAGTGTCACAAGACCGATCGCCTTGCCGCTGCGCTTGGAGAGCTTGGCGGGCTGACCGTTGCGGAACAGCATGACCATCTGCATCAGCACCACATCGAGGCGGTTCGTGTCCACATCGAGCGCCTTCAGGGCAGCCTTCAGACGCGGCACATAGCCGTGATGGTCGGCGCCGAGCACGTTGATCGCCTTGTCAAAGCCTCTGGTCTCGAGCTTATCCATATGATATGCAATATCCGGCACAATATAAGTCGGGATGCCGTTTGCTCTGCGGAGGACAAAGTCCTTGTCCGCGCCGAACTGCTCGGCCTTAAACCAGATCGCGCCCTCCTGCTCATAGGTAAAACCGCGCTTGGTCAGCTCGTCGATGATGCGGTCAACGCTGCCGTCTGCATGGAGCTTGCTCTCGCGGAACCAGTGGTCGTACTCCACGCGGTAGCTGCGGAGGTCACGCTCGAGCCCCTCGATGTTCAGCGGGAGCGCATAGCCAACGAGCTTGCTGCGGCGCTCCTCCTCGGAGAGCTCTGCGAGCGCTGCGCCGTTCTCTTGATAGTAATGGAAGGCATGGAGGATGATGTCCTTGCCGAGGTACACGTCATCGGGCATCGGGAAATCGGCGCTGTTGCCGTCCTCGCCGTAGATCGCTGCCGCAAGGGCGTCGTCATCGTCCTTGTGTGCGGCGTAGACGAGCTGTCCCTTGTCGGTGCAGAGCTGCATATAGCGCAGCGAAAGCGACTTGCCAAACTTCTCGATCTGGTTGCCGGCATCGTTCACGTAGAACTCACGCTCCACGCCCCAGCCTGTCCATTCGAGCAGTGCTGCAATGCCGTCGCCGAGGGCTGCACCTCTTGCGTTGCCGACATGCATCGGGCCTGTGGGATTGGCGGAGACGAATTCCACAAGCGCACGCTTGCCCTTGCCGTCCTCAGACTTGCCGTAGTCGCCCTGTTCATCCAGAACAGCCTGCACGGTGTCTGCGAACCAGCGCTTCTCCAGGAAGAAGTTCATGAAGCCGGGACCTGCGATCTCGGCTCTCTCAAAGTAGCTGCCCTCAAAGACCATCGCACCGATCAGCAGCTCCGCGATCGCGCGGGGCGCCATGTGCAGTGCCTTGGCCGATGCCATTGCGATATTGCTTGCAAAATCGCCGTGGGACTTGTCGGCGGGTACCTCTATCTTAAATGGCGGTACCGGCTCGCCCGGTACCTTGCCCTCTGCCACCAGCACGCCGAGAGCGCTCATGAGCATCTCACGGAGCTGTGCCTGTGCAGCTTCCATCATATTCGTCATGGTGTGTCCTCCTCTTATAGATTGAGCTTGCGCACATCAATTTTGATCTCATTGTCCGAGAGCAGTGTGGAATTGGCATCGACCGTATAGCGCAGCGCCAGTGTGCCGCCCTCATCGGAGAGACGGTTGCGCACCCATTTCGCCGCGACACCGACAGCAAATTCCCCGAACGGCGTCTCATAGTGGCAGAAATGCTTTTTTCCTTTTTCCACGACCAGATGCGTCTGGTAGGTGCCTGTCCGGATGATGGAAACCATATTCTCCGGCGAGATCCGGAGCATCATATTGGAGCCCTCCATGCCGGTGGTCTCGGATTCCTCATAGGCGATGATACGGTCGCCCTTGTCGAGGTAATACTGTATCTCCGTATCCAGCACGGATTCGGACATTTCCTTGCCGTCCCGCTGGATGCTTTTCAGTGTCATGATCCACTGTTCTCTCAAACTAAAACCTTCTCTCAGATCCGGCTGCTGAACACCTGTCCGTTGACGGCATCCGCCAGGAAGTGGCGGGCATTGTCACGGAACATGGAAACGCTGTCGGAAACGTAGTATACATTATGTCCCCGCTCGGTGCTGTCAGTGAGCAGATCCTGCTCCTCAAGGCATTTCTTGGCATACTTCGCCGCTTCCTCGCTGGCCGAGATCAGCTTTACGCCCTCGCCCATGATCTGGCCGATGACCGGCGCAATGATCGGGTAGTGCGTGCAGCCGAGGATCAGCGTGTCCACATCGGCCTCCCGGATGGGCGTGAGGTATTCCTCCGCCGCAAGACGGGTGATCGGATCGTCCGGGTCGGTATAGCCGTATTCCACCAGATGTACGAACAGCGGACAGGCCATTGCCGTCACATCCACGCTGGGATCAATGGTGTGGATGGCGGTCTCATAGCTGCCGCTCGCAACGGTCGCCGGGGTGCCGATGATGCCGACTCTGCCGTTTTTCGTGGCAGCGCAGGCAGCATGCGCCGCCGGGTAGACCACGCCTGTGAAGGGCATGTCGTCCACGGGAGAATCCGCCCCGAGCATGGAGCTGACCGTTCCGCAGGCGGCAATGATCATCTTCACGGGATGCCGCCGCAGGAAGGCAATGTCCTCCTGCGTGTAGCGCTGGATGGTCTGGCGGCTGCGGGTGCCGTAGGGAATGCGCGCCGTATCGCCGAAATAGATGATATTTTCATGCGGCAGTATCTCTCCGAGCGCCTTGACAGCCGTCAGGCCGCCCATGCCGGAGTCGAATACGCCGATCGCATCACGATTCATGCTCTGCCTCCTCAGCATGCACGGTCATTGTTGTCAATGGCCTGCTCAATGAGCTTGTCGATGAGGTAGGAGGGCTTCATGCCGAGGTGACGCATCAGCTTGGGATACATGCTGATGTCCGTGAAGCCGGGCATGGTGTTGATCTCGTTGAGGATGATCTCATCCTTGTCAGAGAGGAAGAAGTCCACGCGGGACAGGCCCTTGCAGCCCATCGCCTTGTAGGCCTTGAGGGCGATCTCCTGGATCTCTCTCCCCTTCTCGAGCGGGAGCTCTGCCGGGATGGAGAGCTGGGAACCGTCGAGGACGTACTTGGCATCGAAGTCATAGAACTCCTTGCAGGAAGAGATCTCGCCGACAAAGGAGGCAAACGGTGCATCGTAGCCAAAGACTGCGACCTCGAGCTCGCGGCCGTTGATGCACTCCTCTACAATGACCTTGTCGTCATGCGCAAAGGCTGCCTTCACGCCCTCGAGGAGCTGCTCCTCGTTCTCCGCACGGCTCACGCCGATGGAGGAGCCGGCATTGGCAGGCTTGATGAAGAGCGGATAACCGCCCAGCTCACCTGCGATCTCGCGGCAGCGCTCGGAGAGGTGGTTCATCTCGCGGTCGAGCACCATGCGCCACTTGGCGGTGTGGATGCCGTTGTAGTCGAGGATGGTGTGTGTCACTGCCTTATCCATGCAGGCCGCAGAAGCCAGCAGACCGCAGCCGACATAGGGGATCTTCGCCAGATCGAGCAGACCCTGGATGGTGCCGTCCTCGCCGTTGCGGCCGTGCAGCACGGGGAACACCACGTCGATCTTCTTGAAGGAAGCGGTGCCGTTCTCGATGGTGATGAGACCCTTGTGGATGGGATCGGGTGACAGTACGGTAGAGGTGCAGTCGGGGTTGCGCTCCCACTCACCTGTTGCAATGGCTGCAACATCGCCGGGATAATAGAGCCATCTGCCCTTCTTCGTGATACCGACGCAGAAGACCTCATACTTCTCCGGCGGGATATTCTGGATAACGTGGGTGGCAGATTTCAGCGAAATATCATGCTCACTGGAAGCACCGCCGAACAGGACTGCAACTCTGATCTTTGACATAGTTATTCGCTCCTTTGATGTAGGAATGCTCCGCGGCTCGAATGGCCGCAGATACTCACTCTATATTCTATCATATTTTTCCGGAAACTGCAAGTACTTTTTCAAAATTATGCATTCTGTCCAAATTATATGCACGGAGTGCATAAAAAGCCCCTCCCTGTTACGGGAGGGGCAAGGGAGATTTACTCCCCGTCTTCTACGATCTCGGTCTCGAGGTGCTCCGGAGCAGCCTTTTCTGCCTCGACCTCGGCGATCTCCTTGCCGAGCAGCTCCGGCAGCTCCATGCCAGCCTGCTTGAACAGCTCGTTCAGAGGCGGAACTGCCTTCATCATACCGGAGAGGAAGCCGGCCGTCGAGGTCTGACCCTCGGCGTTCTGGCCGCTGTCCCAAACGGTGACCTTGTCGATCTTGATGTTCTTGATGGCCTCTACCTGAATTGCTACCAGATCCTCGAGCTTCTCGGCGATCAGGAGCTTCACGGCTGCATTGGCATCGCCGCCGGCAGCCTCTACGATGGCACGCATACCTTCTGCCTGACGCACCAAGATCTCCTGGTTACCCTTTGCCTCAGCCTCCATGCGGGCGAAGATAGCGTCTGCCTCACCGCGAGCCTTGCGGCGGATGACCTCGGCCTCGGCCTCAGCGTCGATCTCAGCCTTTTCCTTGGCGATCTGGGTCTTAACGATGATGTCTGCCTTCTGAGTCGCCTTTTCGAGCTCGGCACGGGTCAGCTCGGCCTCCTGCTGTGCAGTATAGGCTTCCTGCTTAGCCTTTGCCTGCTGAACGGCCTCGGCTGCGGTCGCACGGCGCAGGGACTCAGCCTCACGCTCACGACGCAGTGCCTCGGACTCTGCTACGGCAACTCTCGACTCGTTCTCACCCTCGATGGCGGCAGCATTTGCGGCTGCGACCTGAACTCTCTGCTCCTGCTGTGCATTGGCCTGACCGATCTCACCGTCACGGTTCTTCTCGGCAACGCTGCGCTTTGCATCGTTGACAGCCTTTGCAGCGGCTTCCTTACCGAGGGCATCGAGGTAGCCGGACTCATCGGTAATATCCGTTACGTTCACGTTGATCAGGCGCAGACCGATCTTCTTCAGCTCGATCTCTACGTTCTTGGAAACGGCGATCAGGAACTTATCACGGTCGGCATTGATCTCCTCAATATCCATCGTGGCGATGATCAGACGAAGCTGACCGAAGATGATGTCTCTTGCAAGCTCCTGGATCTCAGCAAGCTTCAGGCCGAGCAGACGCTCTGCGGCATTCTGCATCACGCCCGGCTCCGTAGAGATACCTACGGTAAATCTCGACGGTACGTTGATAC
The DNA here is from genome assembly GCA_017828885.1 of Oscillospiraceae bacterium. Lineage (GTDB taxonomy): Bacteria > Bacillota > Clostridia > Oscillospirales > Ruminococcaceae > UBA3855. Next base: position 8,531 of record JAGADP010000186.1, read on the forward strand.
GGATGTTCTGCTTGGACAGCGCGTTCCGGAGGTCAACGTTCATGGAGATGGGCGTCAGGTCGAGGTACTGATAGGACTGGATGACCGGCACGATGAAGGCCGCGCCGCCGTGGATGCACTTGGCACTCCGGGGCATGCCGTTCTCGTCGGTGCCGACTTTACCGTAAACGACCAGGATCTTGTCAGAGGGGCACTTGCGATAACGCGAAAGAATGGCGATGATCGTCGCAAACAGGATCACTGCGATCACGCAGATGATGAGCAGAATTACAAAATTATCCATGATGATTCTCCTTTATAAAAAATGAGTATTGCCTGATGAATATATACAATGATAGTTGCTGTGTCTCGCTGCCTACGGCGGCTCTTCTTTATCTCTGAAATGTCTATCCATTCTTTTCCACCACCAGTTCATCACCGCGCACGTCGATCACGAGGACCTGTGCGCCGTTTTCGATGGGCGTAGGGCTGTCGCTGATCGCATCGAACTCGCCGAAGCGACCCTGCAGCCGCATTGTGATCTTGCCGCTGCCGCCATCCTTCTCCGGGACTGTCAGGTAGACTGTCGCTGTCTCACCGATGGCATTGCGCAGATTCAGGACGCCGTTCTCCGCCAGCTTTCTGGAGACCTGCACGAGCTTTGCAACGACGAACATCATCACAAGACCGCATGCAAGCCCGATCCCGCCGCCCACAAGCGTCGGCATACCGGCTGTGATGCAGATGATGGACACCCACCCAAATACGGCCAGGAATGTCACGACCGTCTGGAGCGTCAGCAGCCGCAGACTACCAAAATCCGCAGGATTGCCTCCGTCGGTCATATGCGGCGCTTCAAGGTAATCCGGGATGCCGTTGCCGTCGAGATCGGCATCGAAATCCGTATCCATGCCGTCAATGCCGGAAGTGTCGGACACCTCCACACCGGCATCTCCGTGCCCGCCGATCATCGTCAGCAGCAATTGCAGGACGAGAATGAGCGTGGACGGTATTGCGATACAGTACAGCACCCGCAGTACGTCACTAAGGCTTCCCCAC
>JAGADP010000003.1 GCA_017828885.1 Oscillospiraceae bacterium
GAACGGCGGCGGAGGGGGCACCCGAAGCGAGAAACCGGGGTTTCTCGACAAGCTGTGAGGCAGGACATTGCGTCCTGCCTCGTTTTTATGCTTCTATCTGCGCATGAAGGAGCTGCACATAGGTCGAGCCGTTCTCCTCATACATATTGTACACACCGTCTACAACGATCTCTGTGCCGGTCTCCGGGTAGTCGTCCGGGTAGACAGCATCCTTCTCCAGCACGAACTCGATGCCCTGCGCACAGCAGGCGGTCGCATCGGAGATGAGCACGGCGAAGTATTCCTTGCCGGTATTCTCATCCTGATAATAGGCGAAAGGCCCTTGGGCGCGGACGTTCCGGCCGGCATAGGCATCGGGATTGTAGACCATGTCATAGACCTGCGCATAGACCATGTTGCTGTCGAGCTGCGTCAGGTCGATGTCGCCCTCCGACGGCACGAATGCCGAGGACGGCACAGGTGCGGTCGCCGCGGCTTCGGTCTCGGCCACAGCGGCTTCTGTCGCCGGCGCTTCGGTCGCTTCCTGTGCGGCGATGAGGGAATCCATCTGCGAGGTATTGCCGCAGCCTGTCAGGAATGCTGCCGCCAGAATGACGGCTGTCATATAACGCTTTTTCATGCCCGTTTGCCTCCTGTGATGGCAGAAACTGCCCAGAATCCGAAGAATACAACGATGTCCGCTGTCACGATCGTGGAGCCGACCGGCGTGGAGAACAAAATCGAAAGGATGATGCCTGCGGCGGCGCATACGACCGAGATCACGGCGGAGCAGATGATGACGCTCTTGAAGCTCTTGAATACCCGCATCGCCGAGAGCGCCGGGAAAATGATGAGCGCCGAGATCAGCAGCGAGCCGACCAGGTTCATCGCCAGCACGATGATCATGGCGGTCACAACGGCGATGATGAAGTTATAGAGATTGGCCTGGATGCCGCTCGCCTGCGCGAAGCTCTCGTCAAAGGTCACGGCGAAGATCTTGTGGTAGAACAGCAGGAAAATTGCCAGCACCACAATTGCCATGATGACGCAGAGGGTCACATCGAGCGGCCGTAGCGTCAGGATGGACGTCGAGCCGAACAAGGTGCTGCACACGTCGCAGGAGATGTTCGACGAGGCGGGGAACTCGTTCATCAGCATATAGCCGATGGCGTGGGCGCCGACCTAGATCATCGCCACGGCGGCATCGCCCTTGATCTTGGTGTTCTGTCCTGTCCGCAGGAGCAGGATCGCCGCAAGCAGCGTGACCGGGAGAACGATCGCCATGCGGTTGGTCAGTCCCGTGACGGCTGCCACTGCCATTGCACCGAATGCTACATGCGAAAGCCCGTCACCGATGAACGAGAAGCGCTTCAGCACGAGCGTCACGCCGAGCAGTGAGGAACAGAGCGCGATCAGCAGCCCGACAACGAACGCATAGCGCACGAATGAGTAATTGACAAAATAATCGACAAGTTTTTCAAGACTGCTCATCATCCAGACCTCCTGCTGCAAGGAACGACTGCCCGACACGGCTGTTCCGGTATTCGTCCACGGTGCCGAAGAAGAGCTGCTTCCGGCTGCCGATGTGCAGGATATGCGAGGCATAGCGCACGGCGGCGTTGACATCGTGGGAGACCATGATGATGGTCACGCCCTCCTTGTTGAGGCGGGCGATCATTTCGTAGAGGTCAAGCTGTGCCTTCGGGTCAAGTCCCGTGACCGGCTCATCAAGGAGCAGAAGGTGCTTGGTGGCACACAGCGCTCTTGCCAGTAGTACTCTCTGCTGCTGACCGCCGGAAAGATCCCGGTAGCAGCGCTTGGCAAGGTGGTCGATACCGAGCTGCTGCATGGTGTCGTCGGCGCGCTGCTTTTCCTCTTTGGTGTAGAAAGGCCGCAGCCCCGAACCGGACAGGCATCCGGAGCGCACGATCTCGCGGACAGATGCCGGAAAATCCCGCTGCACGATCGTCTGCTGCGGGAGGTAGCCAATGCCCTTGGTATGGCGGGTGATCTCGCCACTTTTCTGGGATCTTAACCCGAGCAGCGCCTTGACGAGCGTGCTCTTGCCGGAGCCGTTTTCACCGAGGATGCAGAGGTAATCGCCCTCCTCCACGATGAAATTGAGCCCTTCGGCAACAATGCCGTCCTCATAGCCCAGGACGGCGTCTTTACAGGTGATCTGTATCATATCATTCCTCAAATCTGATGAAATTGAAAATCGGTTTCATTTTTAATTATAGCATAGTTTGGGCAATTGTCAAGGTTGGAAACGGTTTTTTCACAGAAATTTCATATTTATACAGGAGGGATCACCTGTGAGCCGGTGGGAGTGACTTTACAGAGAATCACCCCCAGAAAAGTTTTTTAAAAAAAATCCGAAAAACCATGTAACGTTTCCCATGCATCCTGCGATATATATAAGTGAAGGGACAAGATGCGCCCGGAATGCTTGACATTCCTCGTTGGATGGGGTACAATAAAAGCAGAAGAACAGCGCATTTTCCCATATAGAACATGCTCATGCAGAAAGGTGGTATTGTTATGAAAAAGAAGATGAAGAGAACCATTGCCTGCCTGGTATCCCTTGCCATGCTGACGGGGAGCATCGTCACGGGGACTGTGGCAGCCGACACCACAGCAGAGACGGAAACGATCGCCGTTGATGGCGTTGCGGAGGAGATCCTCGAGGTCAGAGTGCTAGCGCATTTTGGTGAGGAGAACGCTGCAAAGCTCGATGCGCTCCGGCAGACTTTGGAGGCGTTCAAGGCGGAGAAACAGTCCGAAATGGATGCGCTGTCGGTGGAGTATGACGCAAACGAGAACAAGTTCAAAAACGGCGAGATCGAAGAGGACGCCTATTCTGCTGTACAGGACGAGCTCAGTAAAAAGAACAATCACCTTGCTGCGCTGATCGTCCAGGAAACGGATCACTACTATGATGCGGCAAGGAATTTGGCGGATAATGAGTTCGAGAACAAGCTGGCGCTGTGGGGTATCCCGCCGGTTCATGACGAACTGGGGCTGGTCTATTGTACCCGATGGCAGGAAGACAGCAAGTATGAGCTCCGGGGGCATCTGACCGCCGAGCAGGTCGAAGTGCTTCGCAGTGATCCGGATGTGGATTTCGTGGAAGTGGCCGACCCCACACAGCCGCCCTCTGTGGACGAGGAGCCGGATCCGCAGCCGCATACGTGGGTGACTGAGGAGCCGCTCGTAGTAGAGACGGATGCATTCCGCTATGCATGTTACACGCCGCTGTCGCACATCAACGAATACAGCGATGCGAGGGACGAGCTCTCCATCCCGGATACAAAGGCGAATCTCATGGTGACGGGCGCTTTCCGCAATAAAGACCATCCCGACACGATCGTGTACACGGCGATCACGTTGAATGGGAATTATGGCGATTACCGTGGCAGTTTCGAGGGTTGGAGCCATGTGTCCGGGAGTATGCCGCTCCATGCCGGCGACCTGCTGTATCTGGAGGAATTAGACGTGGTCGAGATCTATCCGCCGCTGTTTGCGTTCGGATCCGATACGAAGTTCGAGTTCATCGGCAACGGCTGCGATGTGCTCGGCGAGGAATTTGAAGAGGTCATCGAGCATGAGAAGCGCCTTGCGGGGTATTATGCCCTTGGCGCCGGCTTTGAAGATTATCCCAAGTACTACACGCCTGTGGAAGACGAAGCGAAGAACTGGGACTACTACTGGAACCTTGACGATTATGCCGTTTACAAGGACTATGTCAGAACGCACGGAAAACCATTCACCGATGGTGAGATGCAGTTTGTCCCGGAGGATACGCTCCCGGCGGAGACGGAGCTCCCGTGGTATGAGAACCTGCACTATTATGTGACGAATGATACTTACTGTGGCGGGATCACCTATTGGGTCGATGAAAAGCTGACGGAGCAGGAGGCAAATGAGCTGGCGGAGACACCCTCCTACTTCGGCTTCCCGGATGCGTGGCATCTGGACAAATACGAGATGCTCTATGATGACGGGGATTCGGGTGCTTATATGGATGTAGGGTGCCATGTCGTGCGACCCAGCGGCGCCTCCTACTGCGGCAGCATTGCTTTCCGGTTCGACCAGCTGAAGAACATCGGTGTGCAGGAGATCCCGGTCATCCGGAGCGTTGTTGATCTGTACCGGATCCAGCTTACGTTGGAGCACTCGCAGTTTGCACAGGAGCATGTGCGGATCAACAGCTACGGCTATGATTTCCGGTTTGAGCTGCCCTGCGGCACGACGGATGCATATTACAGCTTCGGCGATCCTTCCGGTGACGGCGTGGTCAATGCCTCCGATGCCGCCTCCGTCCTGATCGAAGCCGCTGCTGTCGGCGCAGGCATGGAGACGGGCTTCACGGAGCGGCAGATCACCGCCGCCGATGTCAACCGGGACGGCACGGTCAACGCATCCGATGCAGCAGTTGTTCTGGTGTATGCATCCGCAGTCGGATCGGGCGACCGGTATGCAAGGATCAGCGATTTTGTCAAGACATAACTTACTCTTCCTCTGAAAAAGATCGCCACTTCCTGCGAAGTGGCGATCAGCTTGTCAAGAAACCCCGGTTTCTTGCTTCGGGTGCCCCCTCCGCCGCCGTTCGGCGGCACCTCCCCCGCAAGCGGGGGAGAAATTTTTGGCGGTGCTGCGCACCGCAGCCGCTTTAGGGGCTCCGCCCCTAAAAACCCCGTTTTGTGCCTTCGGCACTTTTTTGACATACTGAGCTCGCTACTTCCTGAGAAGTGGCGAGCTTTGTTCTCTATGGGGGGGGTCACCAGATCTGATCCCAGTTCTCCATACTGCACAGGAACAGCGCCTGTGTGTAGTCCGCCGGATCCGCTGCCGTCAGGTAGGCGCTGCGCATCCGGGTGAGGTCGATGATGCAGATCTCGCTGTAGTGCTCCGCCAAAAACGGGATCATGCAGTCTGCAAAATCATCCTTGTAGAGCAGAAGCTTTCGCCCGTTGTCCACATTGGTGCGCACCACGAGCTTTTCGCAGGGGGTGCCGAGGTAGAAGCGGTACATGTCCTCCGTCTGGAGGGCGCTCTCGTCATAGAGGTGCTTGTCGCGATCCTCCACGCTGCCGTCACCGTAATAGGCCGTCACATGGGTGATCTGCGCGCCGTTCTCATTGCGGTAGCGGTCGAGGACATCGGCCTTGACGCCGCCGTAGAGCGTCCGGGCATAGAGATCGCCGCGGTACTCCGTGGACAGGTGCGAGATGACGTAATTCTCATAGGGCACCGCCGTCATACCCATCTTCTTCACAGCTGCCTGATAGACGCAGTAGCTGCCGTAGCTTGTCCAGTGGGAATCCGTGCGGTAGTAGATATAGTTGTTCTTGTGGGAGGACAGCACGTTGTAGGCATCCACGCAGCGCACGCCGGGGGCGGTCTCTGCATAGATCGCCTGGATGCGGTTCTTCTGGTCGGCATTGACGGCGTTCGCGGGGAGCGTGGTCTTGTAGACCTCCGAGGCGGACGGCACAAGGATCAGATAGGTCGGCATCCCGGTCATATCGTAGAAATCGTTGACGGGCTCTGCCGAGGTCGCCGCATCGGGCACCTCCTCGTTGATGAGCTTTTCGAGGAGCATGTCATCCGTGACATACACGCCCTGGATCATCTTTTCGTCGAGCAGGAGATCCGCTTCGCTCTTGACGCGGAACAGCTCATCATGGAAGCCGATGTGCTCCGTGAGGTAGGATTCCACGCGCTCCGACCATTCGCCGTTGATGAGCGACTGCGAGGTCGGTACCGGGAAGGCCTCCGGGCGGAACGAGAGCATCGTGTTTGCCAGCACGGTCAGGTATACCGCTGCCGTGATGATCACGGTCAGGCGGTGGATGTTATCTTGCTTCATACTACCCTCCTACAGTCGCAGCCAGAGGCTCTGCATCCGCTCGCCGTAGAGCATCGAGGCAAGGCTCAGGAGCAGCAGCAGGACATTCACGGCGGGACGGATGATCATCATGCGTCTGCCGAATTTCGTATCCGTGATGCGCTCGCTGATGTTGCGGAACAGGTCGGTCGCGATGTACAGACCGATCAGGAGCACGGCGATATAGGATGTGAAGAAATACAGCCCGTTCCGGTCGGCGATGCCTTCACCGAAGCCGAGCATGGATGCCCAGATCGCGCCGGCTTCGGCGAGGTTGTCCGCAAAGAACAGCACCCACGCGAATTGCAGCACGATGGCGGTGTAGAACAGCCCGACGACATAGCGCTTTTTCAGTGCGGGGCCGAACAGGAGCTGTTCTGCGGTCAGGAGCAGGCCGATTGTCAGTCCCCAGAGGGCGAACTGCGGCCGGAGCCCGTACCATCCGCCGATGAGCGTCCACATCAGGATCATGCCGATATACTTCCGCAACTTGCTCTGGTGTTCGCCGAAGAGGAAATAGCGGAAATTCGTCTGGAACCAGAGCACGAGCGTGATGTTCCAGCTTTGCATGAAGGTGGTGATGCTCGATGTGAAGAAGGGCTGGCTGAAATTCTTCGGCAGCGAAAAACCGAACGCCCTGCCGAGCCCCCGCGCCATCTCCGAATAGCCGAGGAGCTCGAAATACAGGTACATCGAAAAGGCGATGGTCGTGAGCCAGGCCGTGAGCATGCTGAGCTGTCCCGTCTGGCGCAGTTCGCGGAAGATATAGCCGAAGGTATCCGCTAAAACGACCTTTTCCGCCAGTCCGCGGATGAACAGCGAGAGCCCCTCGCTGAGATCCTCGATGGTGGCGGGCTTTTCCTCAAGCTGTTCCTTATATTCGAGAAAGCTCAGCAGCGGCCCCGCATACAGCACCGGGAAGAAGGTCAGATACAGCGCCAGCTTGGCGAAATTGACCTCTGCCGTGTGCCGTCGGCGGTAGATGCCGATGAGGTAGCCAAGGCCGAGCAGCGTATAGATGGCGATGCCGAACGGGAACATGAGGTCGCCGGACACGCTGCTGCGGATCCAGGCCATCGCGCTGGCCTGCATGATGGCGGAGAATGCCAGCACACAGGCGCTCAGCTTGCGCTTTTCCTGCCATTTCTCCAGCAGCAGGCCCGTGCCGTAGTCGTACATGACACACGCTGCCAGATACAGCACCCACACCGGACTGCCCCAGCCATAGAGCAGCAGTCCCGTGATGAGGAGAAAGACGCGCTTTCCCTTGTCCGGGATCAGATAATAGCACAGCAGCAGCACCGGAAGCACTGCTACCGTGAAGGTGAAGGAGGATAGATACATACGTCACCTCGGGTTTTCGTTGGATTCAGTTTCACCGGAGACCATCGTCAGGAATTCTTCGCGGGACATCATGGCGTTGAGCACCTCGAGCAAGGAGGATGCCGAGAGCATCGACGGCAGCCCGAGCCTTTGCTGGAGCGCACGCCGCCGCTCGGCACAGTCCGGTGTGCCGCTCAGTCCTGCTAAATAGAGGTCGGTCTTGGTGATGGGGTCGCCGGCGGGGGCTTCATCCGTCAGGACACCTGCCTTCCGGAAGGCCTCCCGCAGGACGTCCGCTTCCATGCCCTCGACACCGAGCTTACCCTCGGCGGAGGGCTTTTCCTTGCGGCGCTCCTTGCCGAAGACGTCCGGGATATAGATGTTCCGGATGTCGCCCTCCGGGATCGCGCCCCGCAGGTAGTTCCGGATCTTGAAGCCTGCCCGGTCGGAGTCGGTCAGGATCAGAATGCCGGTGGTTTTCGCATAATAGCGGATCAGTCCGAGGAGCTCTGCATCCTTGAAGATCTGGAAGCCGTTTGTCTGGATGATGACCGCCTTGACGAGAGAGCTGAGCTTGATCTTGTCGTACTTGCCCTCTACGATGATCGCCTGTCTGATCTGGAGCATGGTCTCACCTCCGCAGCATTTCCACGATCGTCTGTTCAAACAGCACACGCTCATCCACAGCGCCGGAATGCAGGCGTTTTTCTGCATCACACAACAGGCGCAGGCAGGCGGCGATGTGCTCGTTCGTCTCGCCGGAGCTGCTGCGGAAGGCGTTTTCCACCATGAAGGAGAAGCTGTAGGAAAAATCTGCTGCCACGTTCTCGGCATTCTTTCCCGCAGCCCTTGCGGCACAGGCACGCTGCACGTCGATCAGGCTGCCAGATACGGTCGCCATGAGATAGGGCATCTCCACCCGCAGGCTCAGCAGCTCATCCACCGCCCGCATCGCATCCGCCGCCTTGTGCCGGAGCACGGCGTTGGTCAGCATGTAGACGGTCGTTTCGAGCTGGGGCGTGACCATTTCCTTGACGAGCTGCAAGGTGATCTCGCCGCCGTCCACGAAGGCGCAGAGCTTGTCGAGCTCCTGCTTGATCTGCAAAGACTGGCAGCCGCACTGCTCCGCTAAGAGCTGTGCTGCGGGGCGCTCCATCGAGCAGCCGCGCTTTCTGGCCGATGCTAAAATATCCGCCGCCGTCTGGCTCACGCTCTTGGGCTCGAGACAGCAGACGGTACCGCTCTTGGCGATGAAATCCACGAGCTTCTTGTTCTTGGCCGTGGGCTTCTTGTTCTTGCCCGTCTTGCCGCCGTAGATGTCGAAGCCGGTGACGTCGAACACGAGAACCGTCTGCGGGGAGACATTCTCCAGCACCGCCATCACGGCCTTGCGCACGTCCTCGCGGACGGTCTCCATGTTCAGGTCATGGATCCAGATGCAGTTCCAGTCCGCGAACATCGGGCACATCTCTGCTTCATCCGCCAGAAGGCTGACATCGAGGTTCCCGCCGTCGAGCTTCGTCACGCCGTCCGGGTCGCCGGAGGCCTTCAGCACCCGCTTCACGCAGGCATCCACCTGCATCACATCGCTGCCGTAGAAATAATAGAGATTCGAGAGCTTGCCCGTTTTGAGCTGCTCCTGTAATGCTTTGCTGTCAATGATCGCCATACAGCCTCCTTACGCGGCAGGTGCCGTCTCTGCCGAGGGTCACCTCGAGATTGTTTTCGCCGATATAGGTATGCCCGTCCGGTTCATAGGGCGAATCCGGGTCGGGGATGATCAGAATGCCGCAGTCGGGGAGCGCCTCGGTATTCTTGCCGTAGATGATGAGCACCTCCGGTTCGCCGGTAACGGCTGCTTCCTTGCAGCAGACGAGCGTCATGCCGGCATATTCGATCGTCACGCAGTCGCTCTGCGCCGAAAGATGTGCCCCGTGAAAGAGCATTTCGCGGCTTTCGTCCGTTTCACACGGTACATCGAGGATCGGGGCGAAGTCCTCCGCCTCTGTGAGGAGCACGACCTCCTCGGGCGGCATCAGCGTGAAATAGTCGGAATACTGCCCCGCCGTTTTTCTGCCCGGTTTCGCAAGGCAGAGCGTTTGCAGGCCGTCGATGCCGTTCTCCGTCAGATAGGCGTAGGCATACGATGCCATGCTGCTTCTGCCGCTCATGTCAAAGAGCGCCGCTTCGTCGCCGCCGACCACAGCCAGGACGCAGCTTTTGTCCTCCCCGAGGACGGCCACCCGCAGTGAACTGCCGAGCACCTCCTGCCGCAGACCGAGCAGCGCACAGGTCACCGCCAGCGCCGCTGCTGCCGTCCAGGCGGTGCGATTTTTGTCCTTGCAGAGGAGCTGCACGCCAATGACAAGCAGGATCCCCGCCCCGAGGATGCAAAGCAGCAGCAGGCTGCCCATTGCCGCATGGGTGTAGGGGAGCTTTGCCGCCCAGTAGCTCACACGGAGCACGAGCCCGCAGAGCCAGTCTGCCCCGGAGAGCAGCAGTTCCGCTAAGAAGCCCTGTCCGCCGCACAGAACGGCCAGCGCCCCGAGGAGCATCGCCGCCATGCAGACAGGGATCAGCACCGCATTGACCGGTGCTGTCAGCAAGGCGATCTCCCGGAACCAGACGGCACATACCGGAAGAGTCGCTAAAAATGTCCAGCAGAGCGAGGCAAAGTCACGCCATGCCGTCTGCCAGAAGGTTTCAGCCGGCATGTCCTTGGTCATGTAGGGCGCTAAAACAGCGATGCCCCACACGGCAGTACACGAGAGCCAGAACGCCGCGCCGTGGATGACGAACGGATTCATCAGGCACAGCACGAACACCGCAACGCTCAGGGAATTGAGCGGGTCTGTCTGCCGGTAGACGAGTTTGCCGCCTTCCCGGATGAGCGCCATGATGCAGGCACGTTCCACCGAGAAGGTCTCGCCGGCCACGATGACAAACAGGATGCAGACCACCGCCATCACCGCAAAGCGCAGCCCTCTGCCGGCTTTCAGCTTTTCGAGCAGCCACGAGACACAGAGCGCTAAAAAGTCCAGATGCAGCCCCGAAACGGCTAAGACATGCGCAATGCCCATCCGGTAGAACGCCTGCTTGCTGCTGCGGGACATGGCACTTTTGTCGCCAAAGAGCATGCCTGTCAGCATCGGCCCGGTCTCCTCGCCCATGCGGGAGAGGATGCGCTCCGTCATCCGGAACCGCCAGCGCCAGATCATCGAACGCAGCCCCGGGTGATCCTCCGGCGTGTAGCTGACGATCTCCGTCAGGCTGCCGAATTTCAGCAATACCCCCTGCGACCGCGCATAGGCGGCGCTGTCGAACAGATAGCCGCTTTGCTGGCGCTCCGGTGTGCCGCAGAGCGTGAGGGAATCGCCATAGCGGTAATACGGCGACTCACAGAACAGCTCGACCTTGGCCGGGACTGTTCCCTCGAAGCGGCCGTTGAGGTAGTACCGCGCATAACCGCTTGGATAGACATGCACGGCGCAGACCGTGCCGGAGAAGGTCGTTTCCTGCCCGTCAAACGCCATCTGACGGGTGCTGTAGGCTGCATCCTTCGACCAATAGACACAGCACGCCGTCAGACATGACAGCGTGCCGAGCAGTACATATTTCCAGAGCGTTCTGTGCCGCAGCACAACTGCCAGCGATACCAGCGTCACACCGCCGCAGACTGGCAGCCAGAGCTGCCGGACGAACAGGGAGGCCAGCACCAGCCCCAGTACAAAGGGGAGACCGACCCACAGCGCAGGACGCTTCATCTCAGTCCTTGAAGAACAGCGGCAGCTTATCGAGGAAGATGATGTCGTCCCGGTCTGCTGCATCGCCCTCGGCGAGAACGGTTGCCTTTCCGACAATGTTGCCGCCAGCTGCATTCACCAGAGCCACGATGGACTTCAGGGATTCACCCGTGCTGATGACATCATCTGCGATCAGCACACGCTTGCCCTTCAGGAGCGCTGCTCTGTCACCATCCAGATAGAGCGTCTGCTCCTCGGCGGTGGTGATGGACTTGACGGTCGCGGAAACGCAGTCCTGCATATAGAGCTTGACGGTTTTCCGTGCCACGACATAGGGCTTACCGCTCTGACGTGCCATCTCGTATGCAAGCGGGATGCCCTTGCTCTCGGCGGTGATGATGACGTCGAAGTCCGGGCATTTTGCCAGGAGCTGCTTGGCACTTTCTACAGTGACCTCCACATCGCCGAACATGATGAAGGCGGCGATGTCGAGCTTGTCGTTCACCGGGCACAGCGGCAGCTTGCGGCGGCACCCGGCTATGGTCATCTCATAGAATTTCTGTTCGTTGTTCTCGCTCATATTTATCATCCTTTTAAGCTTTGATAATTCTTA
>JAGADP010000025.1 GCA_017828885.1 Oscillospiraceae bacterium
CGGCCGAATAGGTTGACGATCATGGAGGAGAGCGGCAGTCCTGCGGCAATGCCGATCACGCCGCCGATAATGGCAAAGGCGATGTACTTTGCCGCAAACATCCAGCGGAAGCGGAACGAATCCACACCGAGCGCCTTCATCATGCCGATCTCGCGCTCTTCTTCTTTCAGGTCAGCGATCATCGTGAAGCGGATGGTCATGAGGATGATGAGAATGAGGAAAATGCTGATGATGATAAAGAAGATGGATATGACCTCCATCATGACAAATTCATCCGTGACAGAGGCAACATCGCCCATCACCACAGCGGGAACATCTGCGTTTTCAACACTTGCCAGCAAAGCTTCGAGCGCATCATTACTGCTGTCATAGAGCCGGATGCAGTACATATAGCGTGCACGGGGCGAATCTGCGCTCAGCACCTCAAAATCCGCATCGGAGACGATGCAGCGCCCGATGCTGTTCAGGAGATTATCCTTGAAGATCGTGCTGACCGTCAGCTCGTAGACATCGCCTGTGACGGACGTATACCGGACGGTATCGCCAACGCCGGTGCCTGTCCGGATGCTGACTTCTATGGGAATGGCAATGCAGCCGTTTGGCACATAGAAGGGCTCGTCATTCATGTCATAAGGAAAATCGTGCTCCTGCGGCATGGGGCAGAGGTAGACCTGCCCGTAGTAGGGATTGCGCTCCGCCTCGTCAAAATCAGGGTAGTCGATCGTCTGCGAATAGATCCGCAGCATCGTCTCGCGGCTCCAGTCCTGTACATTGGCATCGCCGTCGAGGACGGGGGAGAGCTTCTCGAACTGCTCCTCCTCCGGCATGTAGTTGACCAGACCCAACAGCAGCAGATCCGACGGTTTGCAGAGCTGCTTCTTGATGTGCTCCCGCGAGAAATTGGCATAGATCTGCACCGAGCCCGTGAAGACCAGCACGGCTGCCACTGTCATGAAGAGGAACAGTATGACATTCAGCCCTCGTTTCCGTTTCAGATCGCTTTTCAGCATTTTGAAGAACATGCGGTGTTTCCCCCTATAAAATGATACATTTCTATTATACCATAGCACTGCCTAAATTGCAAGTGCAGATACACATTTCAGGGGTATGATAGGGGGATAGGGCACAGCCCACATGGCAGGTTGGGGCAGTTTGCGATGCATCATCCCAAGAATCATGATCTCACCCTTTTGGGCACTCCGTTTTGCGCATAATGCTTGACTTGCCCAGCCTTTATATGGTATACTAAACATGATGCGAGCCCCGGGAATGCTCCCTATGAAGGGATACACGGAGTCGTATGCATTGTATCAATTTGTTGTGCATCAAGCACGCAGGAGGGATCTTATGAAATCGAACTTTTGGAAGAAAACGATGGCGGGCGTTATGGCGCTTGTCGTAACCGCGGCGTATATGCCGGCGGTCTCTGCACTGGCGGCAGTACCGGACTTCGGTGAAGTGACGGAAATGCCGTCCGCTCCGTTCGGAACTGCCAGTGAATCTGCGCCGTATCATGCCAAGCCCTGCAACGAGCGGCTTGCCACGCTGCCGGAGGCGCTGATGAAGCTCACCGACGACGGCTATGCCTGGTCGGGTAACTATGGAGTGGGTAAGCCGGAATGGGCGCTGACGCTGATGGACTACGCCAATATCTATTCGTTTATCCATACGCATGATATTGACGAAGATACCCTCCGTGCCGTGCTTTCTGACGGCGACAGCATGCTGCACAAGAAGCCGTTCACCGAAGAGGAGATCGACCTGCTGCTCGGTGACGATCAGGCGGCGGCCATGGCTGCATTTGCATCCCCGAGCACGATCGTCATCGGCGAAAAGGGCTACTGTGCAAAATGGATGTACCGCCATACAGCAGAGGAATACGCTGCCGAGGGCATCACGCCCGAAATGGTCGCAGCGGTGCTGCCGTATTACTATAATCCGCTCTATGTGCAGGAGGCAGCAGATGCTTTTTCGCAGAAGCTCTCTCAGTACACCGGTCAGCTCGGCGCGACAAAGTGGCATCAGTGGACAGCGGGCGATGTCAACCTTGACAGCGCGATCAACGAAGAAGATGCAGCGCTCCTGACGTCGTTCCTCGGGAATGAGACTGCACTGACCTTCCCGCAGTGGGCATCTGCCGACATGGACGGCAACTCCGATGTCAACGAAGCCGACCTGACGGCCTTGCAGGACAAGCTTGCCGCCGGCATCGAGGATACCGGTGTGATGCTCGATGTGATCGAATTCTGCCAGTATCCGGAGTATCCGACCGGCTGCGAGAGCGTTTCGCTCTACATGCTTCTTGATTACTACGGCGTGGATGTGACCGTGGACAACATCTATGACCTCCTGCCGATGGGTGCGCAGCCCTATGTGGATGAAGAGGGCGTGCGTCACGGTGCGAACCCGGAGCGAGAGTTTGTCGGCGATCCCCGCAGCGAAAATTCCTACGGCGTGTTCAATGACCCGATTGCGGATGTGGCACAGCAGTTCAAGCCGGATGTCAGGGCGGAGAGAGGCACCTCGGTCGATCGGATCAAGGAGATCCTCGACACGGGTAATCCTGTGCTTGCGTGGTATGTTTCCGCGCCGATGCGTGACATCATGTACCGCTGGAAATGGATCGACGAGCTCGGAGAGACTGTCTCCTGGCCGGGCGGTGAGCATGCAGTTGTCGTCTGCGGCTATGATGAGGATTCCCTTACATACCGTGATCCGAATGCCGGAACGACCGTCTGCATCGACTACGCGACCTTTGAAAAGAGCTTCACAGAGCTGGGCGGCCGGATCGTGTATTATACAGACGAGCAGCCCGCAGCGCCCGAAACTGCCGAGATCGGCTATGTGAATGCAGAGGGCGAGACCGCTTCTGCACCGTCCACGCTCCTGAACGGCAGCGAGACCACACTTGATGCCGGCTGGTATGCCGTTTCTGGTGAGGTGACCGTAGATGGCGACATCACGCTGAACGGCGATGTGAACCTGATCCTCACAGACGGTGCTGCACTGACGGTGAACGGCGGCATTTCCGGTGAGGGCATGCTAACTGTCTACGGTCAGGCCGAAGGCACAGGCGCTCTGAACGGCAAGACTGTTTCCGCAGGCAGCTATACGCAGTACGGCGGTAAGGTGACTCTGACCTCCGATGCAGAGTTTGCGCTGAACGGTACAGAGGCTGTCAGCCTGCTCGGCGGACAGTTTGAGAGCAATGCAGGCGTTACCTCCGAGGGCACGATCACGCTCGGGTATGCAAAGGAGACTGACTTCATCCTGGCAGCGAAGTATGAAGGCAGCAAGGTCGCTGTAGCAGAGGGTAAGGCGCTCTACATCCCCGATGTCCCGAAGGATTTCAGCATTGTTTCCCTGTATGATACCATATCGCTCGTGTATAATGGTGAGATGCAGCAGCCCACAAAGGACGATGTGCTCGGAAAAGTCTGGTTTGAAGCACCACTCTATCGGGGAACGTATTCCGCTACAAAGAACTATGATAAACACGTTCTGGGCATAGCAGAAAACCAGAAGCTCTGCCCGTATACGGGGGAATGCGATCCGTACCAGAATTCACTCCTGACGCCGCTGACCGCTGACGATTTTGATCTGGGCGAAGTGGAAGCCGGCAAGGATGTCACGGTGACGGAAGAGGACGGAACGCCAGCAAAGACGTATGCTGTGGAGATCATTGGTAAGGGCGACTATACCGGATCCACAACAAACGGCTGGTATATGAATGCAGCGGATGTATCCGATGACATTGCCGTAACGCCGAAGTCGCCGCTCATCAGTGACGGAACTCCTGTTACAGCCGAGGATTTCGAGATCACCACCTCCACTCCGCTGGCACAGGCGCTGGTGGATGAGATCGCTTCCGGCAAGGCACAGGCTCCGATCAGCTTTTACAGCACAGAGCCGCTGACCGGTGAGAATCTCACCTCCGAATGCAAAGCCGGCATTGCTCTCGAAAAGGGTCATGTCTACGATCTGAACGAACTCGGCTTGTACACGGTCATGATGATCGTATATGACAAGGGTGAAAGCGGCTTTACCGCTGTCAGCCCGGGCAAGCTGAATACCACCATCTATGTCCTCCAGGACGGCGAGCGCAAGAATGGCTGCGTCGAAATTGATGCAGACGGCGCACTCTGCTATTATGTCGTGGATCCGGACGGCGAGGATACCTACATGAAGGGCGAACCTGATCCGAATATGTACTGGCATATTGAAAAGGGCGGAAGCTCCTCGATCATGCCGATCTACTATCTGAACCAGGACTTCATGGATGCTCAGAAAACAGATGCGACCGAGCCGGGTTCGTATGTGGCAAGAATGGTCATCTCCGAGACCGGGAGCTATAATTATTCGCCTGTCACCAAGATCGTTCCGTTCACGATCCAGAAGGATGAACAGAGCGAGACCACTCCCACCGAGGAAGCCGAGCAGATCGCACCCGATGAGACGCTGCTCAAGTGGGCTGCCAAGGACTATCAGGACAAGACCGGTACCAAGGTCACGGCATTTCCGGTCGAAAAGCTCGACGGCACGCTGGCGATCGCCCTCAAGGACAGCGAAGGCAACCATGTCATGAGCTATGAGATCGACACGAAGACCGGTATCGGCACCGATCAGGACGGCAAGGAGGTCAACCTCCCGCAGACCGGTAACAATGCACTGACGCAGCTCCTTGTGACTGTTGGTGCGTTCCTCATGATGCTCGCGGGCGGCTTTGCAGTAGTTGCTTCGGGCGTTCATCGCAGGAAGCGCGACGAAAACCAGTAACATAGAACAATGGGCGTTCCGGTACGATGCCGGAACGCCTACTTTCATTATTTAGTCAATCGAATACCAAAATAAGCGGGTTAAGGGGGCGTAGCCCCCTTAAAACTCTTCCTCCCCCGCTTGCGGGGGAGGGGGAACCTATACGAAGCCATTGTTTTATCGACAAATGATTGACAAAGGAATAATCTGATATCAGAAACCTATCTGCTGCAAGGCAAAAAGATGCCGAGGTACCTGACCTCGGCGATAGGGAGATGTAACTGTGCTGCTTACGCAAGCTATCAGGACGGGGATCAGGTAGTCCTGACAAAATCCCCGATCACTGCATCACTGTCGCCTGCACCGACGGCTGCTGCATAGATCAGTACGATCGCTGCATCGGAGGCGTTGATGTTGTCGTCCTTATTGATGTCGGCTGCTGTCATCTGCGATGTTGTCAGACCGGGGTCTTCACCGGCACCGATGGACGCAGCTGCAATGAGGATCAGTGCGCTGTCGGAGGCGTTGACGATCGCATCGCCGTTCATGTCGCCGAGGGCATTGCCTGTTTCAAACGGCGTGTAGGGGAGCGAGAGCATCGTGTGTCCTTCATCCGACTCGTTTTCCACGAGCGCCCCCTTCTCCAGGAAACAGTACAGAGCGCCGGTATCGTCCATACCGTCTGCTCGGATAATGACCTCCTGCTCACCGATCTGACACCAGTACTCCAGCCCGGAACCGGTACCATCATTCACCTTGCCGGAGCTGACCAGATGAACGATGCGCCCCTCATAGGAGGTATACATGTCAAAGAAGAAGGCATCCGTTCTGTCCAGCACGCCGACAAAGAGCTCCGGGATGTCATCGCCGTTGATGTCGTGGAACAGGTAGCCGGCCTCGTGTAGAGTGATGCCGGATGCATAGGTGAACCAGGCATCGCTGACGTCAGAGGGTCTGGAATTCATTACCGTTCCCTCGCGGGAGCCGGTATATGCCTCCCAATTCCCGGATATATTCTCACGGTAGAAGGCGAGGATGTCCTGATAGATGACCTCGGGGTCACTGGTATCGAGCGGGTCGCCGTCCACCGTGATCTCCACACTGCCGACGTCGATCTTGGCGACAGGCGTTTCAGTGCCGTCCGCATCCACAAGGACGATGAAGTGACGATCCGCACCGGCTTGCTCGGTATCGAGGTCGAGCGGGACTTCGCAGATGCCGTAGTCCTTGCCGGTGAGAACGATTTCCATCACAAGCTCGGTGGCGTCGTCGGAGATCTCTGTCACCTCCCATCGGAGCTGGGAATAGATCGCCTCGGTGTCTGCACTGACACGCATGCCGATGCCGACCGGCGGTTCTTTCTCGCTGCCATTCTGTACGAGCCTGAACGTGGCGCCCTCGGCGGTGGTCTTCAGCTTCAGCGTGTAGGTGATGGTCTCGTTCGGGCGGATCGTGATCTCCGAAAGCGCCGGCAGAGTGACCGTGTACCCGGGATCGGAGGCAGTTTCATCGGCCTCATCTGCGCTGTCGGTCGTCAGCACGGCGGACGTTTCTGCAAAAGTATGTGCAGCTTCGGCACGGATGCATACCGGTGACTGCATGGCAAGCATGGCCAGTGCTGTCACAGCGGACAGGAATTGTCTGGATCTCATTTTCTGAACCTCTCTTTATCTATCGTTTCGCAGCGGACTTGTCGCTGTATCCAGAAAAAGGCTGACCACATTGCAGACAGTCAGCCTTTGGTTTTCATGTGGGGTGAAGTTCCCATGAGGAGGATCCGACGAGGTCCTCCTCGTTTCCTCATGCAGGCGGTGACTGCAAGGGGTGTACAGGGGTTGCAACGGGGGGAACTTCATTGGGGATAGGTTCGACAGGGGAGACGTTATCGTCCACTGCCGGTGCTTCTGGGGGAAGCGGGGGCCCCGGCGGTTCCGCAGTTGGCGCTGCGGGCTCCGGCGGTGTAACAGCACCCGGCTCCGGAGCAGGTGCTTCCGGCTTGGCCGGCGGCTCTGCGGGAGCGGGAGGCTCTTCCTTCTGGTCGTGCGGCGCAGGCGGGGCAGGATCATCCTTGCCGGGCTGCGGCGGTGCAGGCGGTTCTTCCTTGCCTTCCGGCGGTGCAGGCGCTACAGGCGGCTCTGCGGGAGCAGCAGGCGGAACAGGTGCCTGATCCAGTTCACCGTGGACATCAGCCTGCAGGTCATGGGAAGCGATCGACTGCTCTACATTCTTCTGGAATTCCTCGGAATCCTTGCTCTTTTCCTTCTGATAATACACGCCGACGGTATCGCCCTTCTGGACGTAGCCTTGATCCACGGCGCGTTCGATCAGCTCATTGGTGACCGTGAGCGTATCCTTACCGCTGCATTCATAATCGGACAGGAGCATCGCTGCATCCTGGTTGAGCGGCTGCACGGAAAGCACCTTGCCGCTGCGGCTGACCTCCATGCTCACATTCGCCTCGGCACAGACCATCACGGTGGCATACGGTGTATAATTCCCGCGGTAGTACAGGGCGCCGCCGCCGAGCATCACCATCGCACAGGCTGCAACAGCGATGCAGCGCTTCATGGTGACACTGATCCGCGGTGCGGCCTTTTCCTGCTCCTGTAGAAGGACAGGGTTTTCGACTGTCTGGCCGACCTCGTAATGCAGATTTGCTGCATAAACGACACGCGAAGCCTCGTCCATCAGGACGGCATATGCCGGATGGCATTCCATAACCATATATTTCACGATGCTTCGCCTCCCTTCAATACCTGCATGATATGTCCGCGCATGATCTCATAGCCGTTCGTGCAGACCAGCAGCACAGCCACAAGATAGCGCCGGTGTCGTTCCAGTGTCTTTTTCTCCACGCCTGCGCCCTCTGCGAGTCTGGTGAGCGGCACACGCTTCGTGCGGAGGAATTCATCCAATACATCCTTATTGTTCCGCGCATAGCAGACGGCCTTCTGACAGGCTGCCAGTGTCCGCTGCTGCTGGGGCGCATTGTCCGCCACATCGGTCAGCTTCACGCCGAACTCCTCCATCTGGGCAGTGAGATGTGCGATCTCCTGCCGCGTGGCTTCCCGGACGCCGAGCTCCTCAAACGGGCGGCTCTCGTCCTGCACGGTATCCATGAGCGTCAGGCCGTCATCCTCGCTGCCGATGGGCGCATCGAGGGAGACCTGTCCCTGATGTCGCCGCTCTTTGCGGTAGTTGTCGATGAGCCGTGAACGGATCTGGAGCGCGGCAAATTTCAGAAATGCGCCTTTGATCGGTGAATAGCTCCGGATCGCCTCATAGAACGCAAACATGGCGATGCTCAGCTCGTCATCCTCCGGGGAGGGATCGCGCTTGAGGAACTTCGCCGTTTCCGACCGGATGAAGGGCATATACTGCTCGATCAGCCGATCGCACGCGCGCGGATCCTTTTTGGCTTCATTGATCTCAGCCAGAAGCCGGTGAACATCAAGCTTCATATGCTGTACCTCTCTATGCTATAGTATACGCACCGTATGTTACCAAAACAGGGTGCTGACAAAAATATTTCTGAAAAAGTCAGATCTTGTTCGTCTGATTTATTATCAGTATAGCAGAATCATTCCGGGCTGTCAAGCAAAACGGAATGCAAATGAGACGGACTGAAAAGAATTTTGCGAAAATATTCGGCAATATACCTTGATTTTTCTCGTACCGGTAATTTTTTTTGAAAAAATTATGCCAAAGACCCCGGTTTCCGAAATCGTTTTCCGTAACCTGTTAGTACAAGCAATACAAAAGCCGATGTCCTTGGAGAGGGACGTAAAACACTACTACATTTTATTGAATCGAGGAGAACGATCATGAGCAACAAGAAAAGACAGATCCTCGCGGCACTGACTGTCGCATCTGCGATCGCTATGGTCGGCGGTGTCTCTGCCTATGCAGCAGAGGAAGAGACCGCTGAGCCGGCTGCGGATGCTGCTGTAGAGGCTGCCGAGGCTGCTGAGGAAGCACCTGCGGAGGAAACCCCGGCTGAGGAAGCGGAGGAGACCGCTGAAGAGAAGGAAGAGCCCGCAGCTCCGGCACCGGAGGCTGTAGACGCTTTCGATCTCGAAGTACCGGCACCTGTCGCTCCGGCAGAGGATGACGCTGAGAAGCCTGAGCCGCCGGCACCGCCTGTAGCACCGGAAGACGCAGAGCTCCCTGAGCCGCCCGAGGCTCCTGTAGCACCGGAAGAGGGCGAGCTCCCTGAGCCGCCGGCTCCGCCTGTAGCACCGGAAGACGCAGAGCTCCCTGAGCCGCCCGAGGCTCCTGTAGCACCGGAAGAGGGCGAGCTCCCCGAGCCGCCGGCTCCGCCTGTAGCTCCGGATGAGGCTGAGAAGCCCGAGC
>JAGADP010000026.1 GCA_017828885.1 Oscillospiraceae bacterium
CGAGCTCCTTGATGCCCAGCTCCTTGGGATCGAAGTTGACATACGGCCCGAGCTCTACCATGCCGTTGCCGAGTACCTTGATCTCCTTCTCGATCATGCGGACAGCGGTCTGGCCGTTCTCGTTGGTATAGTACTGCTTGGACTCAACGGTGAGGAAGACCTCCATGATACCGGCCTGCTGGATGGCGCATGCCTTCTCGTAGGAGAGCGTCTCACCTGCCTCGGCCAGCACTTCGCCGGTCGTGGTGTCCACAACGGGGCGGGAGAGCTGTCTGCCGCTGATACGGGCAGAGATGCCGAGCTTCTTGTTATACTTGTAACGGCCGAACTTGCAGAGATCATAACGTCTCGGATCGAAGAACAGCATATCGAGGTGACCCTGCGCGCTCTCGACTGTGGGCGGCTCGCCCGGACGGAGCTTCTTGTAGACCTCGATCAGGCCGTCCTCGATGGACTTGGCCGTATCCTTCTGGAGGATGGTCTCGTACAGACGCTCGTCATGACCGAACATCTCCTCAATCTCCTGGTCGGAGCCGAGACCGATCGCACGCAGGAAGGTAGTCAGCGGGATCTTGCGGTTCTTGTCGATGCGGACATAGACGATGTCGTTGGAATCCATCTCGTATTCCAGCCATGCGCCTCTGTTCGGGATGATGGTGGACTTGAACAGTTCCTTACCGGTCTTGTCCTTTTCCATATCATAGTAAACACCCGGCGAACGAACGAGCTGGGAGACGATGACACGCTCAGCGCCGTTGATCACGAAGGTACCGGACTCTGTCATGAGCGGGAAGTCGCCCATGAAGATCTCGCTCTCCTTGACTTCACCGGTCTCCTTGTTCCAGAGCTTGGCGGTGACACGCAGGGGAGAAGCGAAGGTAGCCTGATGCTCCTTGGCCTTGGCAATGGTCTTGTACTTGAGGTGCTCGTCATCGAAGCGATAGCCCGTAAACGTCAGAACGAGGTTGCCGTTGTAGTCGGTGGCGGAGAAGTCACGGAAAACCTCACCAAGACCTTCCTCACGGAACCATTTGTAGGAATTTTTCTGAATCTCAATCAGATTCGGCATATCCAGGACTTCCGGGATCTTGCCGAAGCTCATCCTGACATTCTTTCCGAGCTGTTTGGCAGTTACATTAACCATAGGCGGAATACCTCCTTGCAAAATTTGCGGATTACTTCACTGGGGGCTTGACAAATAAAACAGATTATGTTATACTATTTCATCCCGCTGTCCCTACGGCTGCTGAGAGCCATAATGGTGCATTTTACAATTATAGCACATTATAATATAGCTGTCAAGAGGTCTTGAAAATTTTGGATACATGCATAAATTTGCTTCTTAAAATTCTAAGAATCTGACAAATCGAACTTTTTGTACGGAAACGAAAAAATAATTTGCGAAAAAACCAAAAAAATCCGAAAAAAGCCTTGACATCCGTCCCAAAGTAGTGTATAATATTTAGGCATGCGGTACATCTGCCGCATGAAATTATTTAAAAAAGGAGGAAAACAGATGCCAACATTTAACCAGCTCGTCCGCAAGGGCAGAAAGGTGCAGGCTTCCAAGTCTACTGCTCCGGCGCTCCAGAAGGGCTACAATGCCAAGAAGAAGGTCCAGATCGACCAGAGCGCACCGCAGAAGAGAGGCGTGTGCACAGTCGTAAAGACCACCACCCCGAAGAAGCCGAACTCTGCTATGCGTAAGATCGCCAGAGTAAAGCTGACGAACGGCTACGAGGTTACATCCTACATCCCGGGTATCGGTCACAATCTGCAGGAACACTCTGTAGTACTGATCCGTGGCGGACGTGTTAAGGATCTCCCTGGTGTGCGTTATCACATCATCCGTGGTGCGCTCGATGCACAGGGCGTTGCGAACCGTGGCCAGGCACGTTCCAAGTACGGTGCCAAGAAGCCGAAGGCAGGCAAGAAGTAATTCTGCTGTTCTGAGGTAAACCGACCGCAAGGTCAAACAAGTTGAAGTGAATCATGATTACCACAGGTATTAGTGTGGAGTCTTTATATAGATGACTATAGAAGCCTCTGCATTGGCCTGACGTGCCGGCGGGATGCCGGACGAGTACCTATGAGTTCACGACATGCGGAATTCACCGCACAAATAATGTGAAGGAGGGAAGCGAAATGCCAAGAAGAGGTAATGTCGCAAAGCGTGATGTGCTGCAGGATCCTGTATACGGTTCCAAGCTCGTTACCCGTCTGATCAACAATATCATGCTCGACGGTAAGAAGGGTGTAGCACAGAAGATCGTTTACGGTGCATTTGAGATTGTCGCTGAAAAGACTGGCAGAGATGCACTGGAGGTTTTTGAAGAGGCTATGGAGAACATCATGCCTCAGCTCGAAGTAAAGGCTCGCCGCCTCGGCGGTGCGACCTATCAGGTTCCGATGGAGGTTCGTCCGGAGAGACGCCAGACCCTCGGCCTGAGATGGATCACCAAGTACTCGAGAGAGCGCAATGATAAGACCATGAAGGAAAGACTGGCCGGCTAGATCATGGATGCACTGAACGGCAACGGCGGTGCATGCAAGAAGCGTGAGGATACGCACAAGATGGCTGAGGCTAACAAGGCGTTTGCTCACTATCGCTGGTAAGACCGGCTAAGGAGGCTATGCTATGGCAAGAGATTGTAGTCTGGAAATGACCAGAAACATCGGCATCATGGCACACATCGATGCCGGCAAGACCACTACCACTGAGCGTATCCTGTTCTACACCGGCGTTAACCATAAGATCGGCGAGACCCATGAGGGTGCCGCTACCATGGACTGGATGGCACAGGAGCAGGAGAGAGGTATCACCATTACCTCCGCTGCAACGACCGCTTACTGGGCTGGTCACAGAATCAACATCATTGATACTCCCGGACACGTTGACTTTACCGTAGAGGTAGAGCGTTCCCTGCGTGTACTGGACGGTTCCGTAACCGTTCTCTGCGCAAAGGGCGGCGTTGAGCCGCAGTCTGAGACCGTATGGCGTCAGGCTGACAAATATCA
>JAGADP010000187.1 GCA_017828885.1 Oscillospiraceae bacterium
GGGGCCGGTCGGCTCGATCATCGGCGCAGTGTTCTTCGTCATGGTACTCCTTGCAGCACTGACGAGCTCCATGTCCATCCTCGAAACGGTCGTGGCGAGCATGATGGACGCCTTCGGGTGGACACGCCGCAAAGCAGTGGCGTGGGAAAGCGCCCTCGGCCTCATCATCAGCATCGTGATTTGCCTCGGCTACAATGTCCTGTACTTCGAGGCGCATCTCCCGAACCAGAGCGAGGGGCAGACCGCACAGCTCCTCGACATATTCGACTATCTGAGCAACAACATCCTCATGCCTGTTGTCGCCATCGGCACCTGCATTCTGGTCGGCTGGATCGTAAAGCCCCGGACCATCATTGACGAAGCGACCAAGAACGGCGAGAAATTCGGCAGAAAGGGTCTGTACATCGTCATGGTGAAGTTCTTGGCGCCCGTGCTGCTCCTGTTTTTGCTGCTCGGCGCATTCGGCGTGTTCAATAAGGTGATGGGATGAAGCAGACACCGTTTATCAAAGGGCTCCTGCACGGCATCCCGATCGGACTGGGGTATCTGTCCGTATCGTTCGGCTTCGGTATTTTAGCGGTAAAATCCGGGCTCTCCGTGCTGGAGGCTTCGCTCATCTCTCTGACGAACCTCACCTCTGCCGGACAGGCGGCAGGTGTGGAGGTCATTGCGGCGGGCGGCACGCTCCTCGAAATGGCGCTCGTGCAGCTCACCATCAACATCCGCTATGCGCTCATGGCGCTCTCCCTCTCCCAGAAGCTCGACCAGAGCTTCACGATCCCGCACAGGCTCCTGGCCGCCTACGGCATCACGGACGAGATCTTTGCGGTCTGTGTCTCGCAGGAGGAGAAGCTGCGCCCGACGTATATGTATGGTATCATCAGTATCTCCACAGCCGGCTGGGTCACGGGGACGTTCCTCGGGGCGGCAGCCGGTGAGCTGCTGCCTGCGGCCGTTTCGGCGGCGCTCGGGATCATGCTCTACGGCATGTTCATCGCCATCATCGTGCCGCCCGCCCGGAAGCAGCGCAGTGTGCTCTGCGTGGTGCTTGCGGCGGCAGCACTGAGCATCGCCTGCAAGTATCTCCTGCCGGGGCTTTCCGGCGGCTTTGCGGTGATCCTCTGTGCCGTGGCAGCCTCCGTGCTCGGAGCGCTGCTCTTCCCGCGAGAGGAGGAGGACGCATGAGCATTGCCATCTACATCGCCGTCATGGCGGGCGTGACCTATCTCATCCGGATGATACCCTTCGCATTCTTCCGGAAGAAGATCACCTCGAAATTCCTCCGCAGCTTTCTCTATTACATCCCCTATGCCGTGCTGAGTGCCATGACCATCCCCGCCATTTTCTACAGCACCGGCAACATGGTCACCGCCATTGCCGGCACGGTCATGGCGCTGGTCTTGGCGTATTTCAACCTGCCGCTCATCGTGGTGGCACTGGCCGCCTCGGTCACGGCATTCGTGACAGGACTGTTCCTGTAAGGGGGCTTCATGATGAAAAAAAGATTTCCGTTCCTGCCCGTCGGACTGAGCTGCTTCGGTGCAGGGGTCGTGTTCTTTCTCCCGTCTCTGATCATGGTGCTGCGCATGTATTTTTATGATACGCAGGCGCTCGAACAGGCAAGTATCATCGGCGGCGCAGATGCGCCGACTGCCAGGCTGCTGTTCAGCGTGCTGTCCCGCAGCCCGGTCTTCTGGACGACGATGGCAGGCTGTATCTTAGGGCTTTTGCTCCTGCTGACCGGCATCTGCATGATCTTCGTCGGCATCCTTGACCGCCTTGGTCAGAACAACAACATACAACTGTGAAATGTACTGAAAAAAACCTTGCTTTTTTATCGAATTCATGCTATAATAATACCATAAAGAGGATCGACCGTTTTTTCGAATGAGTTCACTTTAGCAAGGAGGGTTTTTCAATGAAAAAAACAAGAACAGCCATGCGGTTCGCTGCACTCGCCGCTGCGCTCGTCATTGCTGCCGGTGTGCCGCTGGCAGCAGGAACAGATCCCGGTGCTGCGATCACGGCATCTGCTGTCTTAGTCGTTGAGGAAGGCGATCACACCGAAGGCACAACAGATTCGCTTTACTACAACAAGTACAGCGACCACGTCACCATCACCGGGCACCAGCCGGATGCCACATCCTTCACGATCCCCGCAGAGATCGACGGAACGCCCGTCACCCGCATCGGCGACTATGCCTTCAACGGCGCCAAGATGTCCAGCATCGAGATCCCGGATTCCATCACCTACATCGGCCACTATGCCTTTGCGCTGTGTAATGACCTGACATCCGTCACGCTCCCGTCCAGCCTGGAGATGGTCAACACCTGCGCTTTCCAGCAGTGCTACAAGCTCGCTACGGTGGAATTTCCTGCCACTGCCATCCAGTTTGAGAGCCGTGTCTTTGACGAGACACCTTGGCTCGAGGCACAGCGCGCCAAGGATCCGATCGTCATCGTGAATGACACGCTGATCGACGGTGCGACCTATTCCGGCGGCGATCTCGAGCTCTCGTCCAGCATCAAGCACATTGCCGGCGGTGCCTTCTACATGAATACCAAGCTCACCTCCATCGTGGCGCCGGGTGTGCAGGAGATCAACGACAGCACCTTCTGGCACTGCGAGAACCTGACCAAGGCTGAGCTGCCCTCCATCACCGAGATCGGCGTAACGGCATTCGGCGGCTGCACCAAGCTCCAGGATCTGAAGATCCCGGGCACGATGAAGGCCATCCAGACCCACGCCTTCACCGACTGCACATCTCATGCGACCATCACCGTCTACGGCACGGAGGATCAGTGGCGTCAGGTGCAGATCAACGACAGCAGCAGCGATTTCCTCAAAAATGCGACCTATATCTTCGATTCGAGCTACGTTCCCCCGACAGATCCGCCGGAGGAGGTCATCGGCGATGTCAACGATGACGGCGTATTCACTGTGCTCGACATCGTGGCGCTCCAGAAATGGCTCCTTGCCGTTCCCGGCGCAACGCTGAAAAACAACGATGCCGCCGACATGGACAAGAACGACATCATCGACATCTTTGACCTCGGTCTGATGAAGCGTGCGCTGCTCGAGCAGTAAGCATTCCAATACCAACAAAAGCAGCTCTGGAAGTCTTCCAGAGCTGTTTGTTTTAGTTATTTACTGCAATATCGAGCATCCGGTCATCGAGATCGAGCCAGTCCTTGCTGCGGACATTGTAGATGCCCTGCTCGTCCGTGCGGATGGTGAACTGCATCGTGACGGGCTCCTGGTAGCCGGCCTCGTCGATATGGCTGTTCAGGATCTCGAGCACCCGTGCACCCCAGACGCCCTCGATCACGCGGAGCTTTTCCTCCTGCCCCTCGGCACGTCCGAAACGCTCGGAGAATTCCGCCTTGTAGAGCTGTTCCACATCGTCGATGCAGATGTCCCAGAAATCCGTGGGCTCCACGGTGATCGTCACCTGATAGGCATCGCCGATCTCCACCACGGACTCCACCTTGTAGGAGAGCTTGTGCTGGAGCTTTTCTGCCAGCTTCCGGTAGGCACGCTGGTTGTTCACACTCAGGCAGTCGTACTTCACCGACATCTGGTGGCAGATGAGCTCCGTGATATAGGTCGTCTCCTGCCTGTACAGCCCATCCGCTTCTTTGTCATAGACCTCCGTCATCGAGTGGTAGGGTTCGATCTCGCCCTTGTAGGTGCAGTCCAGGACCGCCTGTACATAGGCATTATACGCCTGCGTGCTGCTCCCGCATCCGGACAGCAGCAACAGACAAGCCAGCAGCAGACAGAAGACCTTGCGGCATTTTGTCATGCAGCAGACTCCTCAGTCGTTTCTTCTGTGGTATCCTCGGTCTCCTCAGCGGCACTTTCCTCGGCAGCGCTTTCCTCCTCAGCAGGTGCCTCCTCGGGGGCTGCTTCGGTCTCCTCTGCGCCCTCCTCGGTCTCCTCAGCAGCGCCTTCCTCCTCGCCGGTCTCTGCCCAGCCCTCGGAGATGGTCAGCGGGATGGAGTTGCCGTCTGCATCCTAGAAGGTGATGTTGTCGATGTAGAAGTCGGAGATATTCTGGATGCCCCAGCGCATGATCTGGAGATAGGGCTGTGTCATGGTGTCGTCCCACTTTTTGCCGGATGCTGCCAGCAGGAACTTGAACGAAACATGGTACATATCGCAGCGCTCGAGGTCGTACTCCTGGATGCCGGAAGCGGAGAAGTCCGTGAAGCCGTACCAGTTGCCGTCGCAGGTCTCAGTACC
>JAGADP010000188.1 GCA_017828885.1 Oscillospiraceae bacterium
CTCGTAGCTGAGGAGCTGGGTGCAAAGGTGGAGAAGGAGGTCGTTGTCACCATCGAGGAGCGCCTCATCGAATCCGAGGAGCACGATGATGAGAACCAGCAGCCCCGTCCGCCGGTCGTTGTCGTTATGGGTCACGTTGACCACGGCAAGACCTCGATCCTCGACCGCATCCGTCATGCGAACGTGACGGCATCCGAGGCAGGCGGCATCACCCAGCACATCGGTGCGTATCAGGTGAAGCACAACGACCAGGTCATCACCTTCCTCGATACGCCCGGTCATGAGGCATTTACCTCCATGCGTGCAAGAGGTGCGAACATCACCGATATTGCGATCCTCGTTGTTGCAGCCGATGACGGTATCATGCCGCAGACAGTTGAGTCCATCAACCATGCAAAGGCTGCCGGCGTTTCCGTGATCGTTGCCATCAACAAGATGGATAAGGAAGCCGCTAACCCCGACAGAGTTCTCCAGCAGCTCACCGAGTACGGTCTTGTCTGCGAGGAATGGGGCGGCGACACGATCTGCATCCCGGTATCCGCAAAGACCGGCATGGGCATCGACGACCTGCTCGAGAACATCCTGCTCGTAGCTGAGGTCAAGGAGCTGACGGCAAATCCGGACAGACTGGCCAAGGGTACTGTCATCGAGGCACGTCTGGACAAGGGCAGAGGCCCGATCGCCACGCTGCTCGTACAGAAGGGTACGCTCCATACCGGCGACATCATCATTGCAGGCACCACAGTCGGCAAGGTACGTGTCATGACCAACTACAAGGGCAAGCCCGTGAAGGAGGCAGGCCCGTCCGTTCCGGTCGAGATCACCGGTCTGGACGAGGTACCGAGCGCAGGCGACACCTTCGATGCGGTTGAGGATGAGCGTCTGGCAAGAACGCTCGTGGAGCAGAGAAAGCACGAGCAGAAGGAAGCCTTCTTCCAGAGCACCGGCACCAAGCTCACGCTCGACAATCTGTTCAGCCAGATCGCCGAGGGCGAGACCAAGGAGCTGCCGATCATCGTCAAGGCAGACGTACAGGGCTCTGCCGAGGCTGTCAAGGCATCTCTCGAGAAGCTGTCCAACGACGAGGTGCGCGTGCGCGTGATCCATTCCGCCGTTGGTGCGGTCAAGGAGAGCGACGTTATGCTCGCCAATGCATCGAACGCGATCATCGTCGGCTTCAATGTCCGTCCGGACAGCGTTGCCGCTGAGAGCGCAGCCCGTGACGGCGTTGACATCCGTCTGTATCGTATCATCTACGATGCGATCGACGAGATCAGCACCGCGATGAAGGGCATGCTGGCACCGAAGTTCCGCGAGGTAATGCTCGGCCGTGCAGAGGTGCGTGAGATCTACAAGATCTCGAGCGTCGGCACTGTTGCAGGTTCCTACGTGCTCGACGGTAAGCTGACCCGTCAGAGCCAGATCCGCGTGGTACGTGACGGTATCATCATCGCAGACGACAAGATCGCAGGTCTCCAGCGTTTCAAGGATGCCGTCAAGGAAGTCGCTTCCGGCTACGAGTGCGGTATCTCCCTCGAGAAGTTCGCCGACCTCAAGGCAGGCGACATCTTCGAGGCCTATATCATGGAAGAATATCAGCCGGAGTGAGCAGCGTGACGCTGCACCCATCCTGCTTTGCGGATGATAATAGGCAGATAAAACAAATCGGCGGGTAACTTTCCGTGGGGGGGAGCTGTCCGCAGTACGGCAGGGGACGGGTGCTATGCCCGTTCCGTAAAGATAAAAAAATGAGAAAGGACTGAACAGCTATGCATAACAAAAGAATGAGCACGGAAGACATGCTCCAGTATTGTAATGAAGCTCTGGCTTGGGAATCCTTCGGCCCGGTAGATATTTTCTTCTTCGAATCGGTCAAGCGGATCCTGCTTGGTCAGGTCCCGGCGATCGAGTACCCGGAGGATGATGAGCTGAGGGGCGTCAAGACCCCGATCCCGGCCGAGGAACTGATCTCTTACGATGAGAATACCAAAGAGCTGAAACATGCCATGACCGATGAGCGTTTCTTTGAGGACAGCCAGAAATACACAATGACTGATACAAAGGAGAGCTAAGAATGCCAAGCTTTAAAAATGACCGCATGGCGGAGGATATCCACAGAGAACTGACCGATATTTTCCGCATGGTCAAGGATCCGAGAGTCAGCAGCATGCTCTCTGTTGTGAGAGTGGAGCTCGCTGGCGACGGATCACACTGCAAGGTCTATGTTTCGAGCCTGCTCGGCATGGACGACACCAAGGAATCTGTCAAGGGACTGCGCAGCGCGGCCGGTTTCATCCGGCGGGAGCTGTTCGCACGCCTGAAAATGCGCAAGAGCCCGGAGCTGCACTTCATCGCCGATGACTCCATCGCAAGAGGCGCCGAGGTCACCAAGAAGCTCGAGGGTATGACATTTGCGCAGGATACGGAGGTTTCTGATGAAACAGCTGACGATTGAGCAGACTGCGGATTATCTCAAAAACTGTGAGGATGTACACATCCTGATCCATCGTTCGCCGGACGGCGACTGCATCGGCGCGGGCTATTCGCTCCAGGCGGTGTTCCGTCTGCTCGGCAAGCGCGCCAAGGTGCTGTGCGCCGATCCGATCCCGCCGCGCTTCGACTATCTGATGCCGAAGGAGCCGGAGGAGGACTTTGCGCCGAAATGCATCATTTCCACCGATGTCTCTGACGAGAAGCTGTTCGGTTCGCTCGAGCCGATCTACGGCGGCAAGGTGGAGCTCTGCATCGACCATCACGTTTCCAACCTGCTCTACGCGCAGAACGTTCTGCTCGAGCCGAATGCGGCTGCTGCCTGCGAGACCCTTTATAAGGTATACCGGGCGATGGGCATCCGGTTCACCGAGCAGATCGCCATGTGCCTGTATACGGGCATTGCCACGGATACGGGGTGCTTCAAGTACTCCAACGCCAACGCGGACACGCACATGTACACCTCCGAGATCATGCGGGAGTTCCCGGACATCCGCTACGACCTCATCAACCGGGAGATGTTCACGGTCAAGAGCCGCGGCGCGCTCCAGGCGGAGATGCTGATGCTGGCGAACATGGAGTATCACTGTGACGGCAAGGTCACGCTCGTATGGGCCACCCAGGACGTCTGCCTCAAGAGCGGCGTGGATCCCAAGGATATGGAGGGCATCACCTCCATCAGCCTCCAGCCGGAGGGCGTTGAGATCGGTCTGACCGTCCGCGAGCCGGAGCCGGGGCTGTACAAGGTCTCCATGCGCTCGGCGAAGGACATCAACGTCTCGGCGCTGTGTGCCCAGCTCGGCGGCGGCGGCCACATCAAGGCGGCTGGCTGCACGATGACGGACTGCACCCGTGACGAGGTGCGCGAACGGCTCTTAGCAGTCGTCAGGACGGCGCTATGAACGGGATCCTGCTCATCAACAAGCCGCAGGGCTGGACATCGTTTGACGTGATCGGCAAGCTGCGGGGGATTTTGCACATGAAACGCCTCGGCCATGCCGGGACGCTTGATCCGATGGCGACGGGCGTGCTGCCGGTATTCGTCGGCTATGCCACGAAGGCATGCGGCATCCTCCCGGACGACACCAAGGCCTATACGGCGGGATTTCAGCTCGGACAGGTGAGCGACACGCTCGACTGTACGGGTACGATCCTCGAAACACACGAATTTGCGGGCATCACTGCCGAACAGATCACTGCTTTGCTGAACACGATGACGGGCGAAGTCATGCAGTTGCCGCCGATGTACTCCGCCGTGAAGGTGGACGGCAAGAAGCTCTACGAGCTGGCAAGGCAGGGCAAGACGGTGGAGCGCACCCCGCGCAAGGTACGCATCGACGAGCTGAAGCTGACGGCATTCGACCCGGAAACGGGCACGGGCATGTTACAGATCAAGTGCGGCAGCGGGACTTACGTCCGGACGGTCATTGACGACCTCGGGCGGGCGCTCGGCTGCGGTGCGCTGATGACAACGCTGTGCCGGACGCTCTCGAACAATTTCATCATCGACAGATGTATCACC
This sequence comes from Oscillospiraceae bacterium, assembly GCA_017828885.1. Classification (GTDB taxonomy): domain Bacteria; phylum Bacillota; class Clostridia; order Oscillospirales; family Ruminococcaceae; genus UBA3855. The sequence continues at coordinate 4,013 of JAGADP010000188.1, forward strand.
ATCGAACAGGCACAGGCGCTTTCTGATGACGGCAGCATCGAAACGGCGATCATCCCCATCGCGGAGGTGTTCCGTGTCCTGCCGCCGCTGCATCTGAACGAAGAGCAGACCCGCCTCTACCGCAACGGCGTGAAGCTCCGCCTGAACGAGCTCAAACTGCTGAGCGGCGAGCGCTTTGCCGTTTACGGGACACCGGACGGCTTTCTCGGCACGGCCATTGCCGACCGGGAAGAACAGATACTCCGCATTGAACGCAATCTAAAGGAACCCCAGACTACCTGATCCGGCGTTAGCTGGTAAAATACACACCTGAACCGGAGGTGACATTTATGAGTATGCAAAAACAAGCAGCCGTCGCGCTGGGCTTATTCGACGGCGTACACGAGGGGCACAGAGCCGTGCTCCAGGCGGCATACCGACAGAAGAAAAACGGCCTCGTGCCGAGCGTATTCACATTCCGCTCCGAGATGGCTTCCCAGAAGCAGGCACCGGGCTATATCTACACGACCCACCTGAAGACCCGGATCATGGAGGGCGACTGCAAGATGGAGCGCATCTATGCGCCGCCGTTCGAGCTGATCTCCGCCATGACGGGCGACGAGTTCGTCAAGAGCGTTCTGTTTGAGCGCATGAAGGCAGCCTATGTCTGCTGCGGCAAGGATTTCCGTTTCGGCAAGGATGCCAGATGGGATGTGGAGGATCTGAAACGCCTCGGCGCACGCTACGGCTTTGATGTGGACGTGATCGACGATGTGCGCATCGGCGGGACGACGGTCTCCTCCCATGAGATCCGGGAACTGCTGATGAAGGGCGACCTGAAAAAGGCCAATCTGCTCCTCGGCGATCCCTACATGCTCCGCGGCGAGGTCAGAGAGGGTGCGCATCTCGGGCATACCATCGGCTTCCCGACAGCGAACCTGTGGTTCCGTGAGGGGCAGCTCGTGCCGAAGTTCGGCGTATACGCTTCCGAAACGCGGACACCGGACGGAAGCTGGCACCGCTCTGTCACCAACATCGGCATCAAGCCGACGGTACACTACGAGGGGATGCCGCTCTCCGAGACCTATATCGACGAGTTCACCGGCTCTCTCTACGGCGAGAAGATCCGCGTCGTGCTGACCAAGCTCCTCCGCGAGGAGATGCAGTTCGGCTCCGTGGAGGAATTGCAGGCGCAGATGGAGAAGGATATGATCCAGCGCTGGCAGCTTTCAAAAAGCTATCACCTGTCTGACACATAAGGATATTATAATGATACCTTGAAAAAGAAAATATGCGGTTGAGCAAACGGATCGGGGATAGTTCCTGAACAGCCGCCCCCTCCGCCGCCGTTCGGCGGCACCTCCCCCACTTTGTGGGGGAGGAACATGGGGGCGCTGGCGCGCCCCGACCCGCCGTGGGGCAGTTCCCACGCCCTTTTGGGGCGGCTCCCGCAAAGAGAATAATAAGGAGGGAAATACACCTCATGATCGAAGTCAGAAATCTGACGAAGCACTACGGCGACAAAAAGGCCGTGAACGACATCAGCTTCACCGTTGAGGACGGCGAGATCCTGGGCTTCCTGGGGCCGAACGGCGCCGGCAAGTCCACGACCATGAACATGCTCACCGGCTATATCTCCTCGACCTCGGGGCAGGTACTCATCAACGGCATCGACATCCTGGAGGATCCGATCGCCGCCAAGCGGCATATCGGCTACCTGCCCGAGATCCCGCCGCTGTACCTCGATATGACGGTCAAGAGCTATTTGAATTTTGTCTTTGACCTGAAGAAATGCAAGCTGCCGCGGCGCTCCCATCTGCGGGACGTCCTGAAGCTCTGCAAGATCGACGATGTGGAGAACCGCCTCATCAAGAACCTGTCCAAGGGCTATAAGCAGCGTGTCGGACTGGCGCAGGCGCTCATCGGCAACCCGCCGGTGCTCATCCTCGACGAGCCGACCGTCGGCCTCGACCCCAAGCAGATGGTCGAGATCCGTACTCTCATCAAGAAGCTCGGCAAGAACCACACGGTCATCCTGAGCTCCCATATCCTCTCGGAGATCCAGATGGTCTGCGACCGCGTCATCATCATCAACCACGGCGTTGTGGCTGCGAATGACACGGCGACCAGCCTTTCCCAGAAGGTCTCCACCGACCACCGTATCATCGTGCGCATGGAGGGCGAGCGTGTTGCCATCTTACAGGCGATCCGTGCGCTCGACGGCATCAAGTATGTCCGCGCCGACATGGAGCGTGAGCCCGGTATCTGGGAATACGAGATCGAAGCCGAGCCCGGTCGCGACATCCGCCGCGACATCAACCGCATCGCCCGCGAGAATGAGTGGAACATCCTCATGCTCAAGACCATGGAAATGACCCTCGAGGACATCTTCCTCAAGATCACGATGGGCGAGCATATCGAGCTGGGAAAGGGGGCTGCTAAGTAATGGGTGCGATCTATCGCAGAGAAATAGGCGCTTTCTTTACTTCAAGCATCGCCTATGTATTCCTGAGCGTATTCTATATCATCACCGGATTTTTCTTCTTCCTGGTCAACCTGGGCAATTCCTCCGCTGACCTGAGCTTTGTCTGCCTGACCATGTTTATCATCAGCATTCTGCTGATCCCGCTGCTGACGATGCGTCTGTTCAGCGAGGAGAAGAAGCAGCGCACCGAGCAGGGGCTCCTGACGGCGCCTGTTTCGCTGACGAGCATCGTGCTGGGCAAGTACTTTGCGGCACTGACGGTCTATGCCATTGCGGCATCCATCATGTTCCTCTATGGCGTGCTGCTGTCGCTGTTCGGCACGGTGGCATGGCTGACCTTGCTGTCGAACTTCATCGCGCTGCTCTTTGTGGGCGCTGCGTTCATTGCCGTGGGTCTGTTCATCTCGGCACTGACGGAAAACCAGGTCGTTGCGGCGATCGGCGGCGTGGCAAGCCTGCTTGCCTTCCTGCTGGTACACTTTGCAGCTTCTCTGGTCGGGAACTATGCAAGCCTGGGCTGGCTCCAGTCCATCCTGAATTTCCTGTCGTTCTACAGCAGGTACTATGAATTCACCTGCGGTATCTTCAATCTCTCGAGCGTGCTGTTCTTTGTCAGCGTAGCGGTGCTGTTTAACTTCTTCACCGTCCGTGTGTTCGAGAAGAGACGCTGGAGCTGAGGAGGTGCGCAACATGGCAGAAGAGAAAAAGAACAAGCAGGATAAGCCTGCTGATAAAGCAGCTCCGGAGAAGACCGAAAAGGCTGCTCCGGAGAAAATGGACGCTGCAAAGCCGGCAGAGAATGCCGAAAAGCCCAAGAAAAAGCGCGACCCCGCTATGATCAAGAAACTCAAGTACGGCGGCGTTGCAACGGCGATCACCTGCGTGGTCGTGGCTGTTGTGATACTGCTCAACGTACTCGTGAGCCGTCTGGTGGAGCGCTACCCGCTGAAGGTCGATCTGACCGACAACGGCATGTTCGAGATCAGTGAGCAGACCGAGACCTATCTGAAGGATCTGGACAAGGACGTCAACTTCACCGTGCTCATGTCCGAGAACAGCTTTGAGACCAACGGCATCACCTTCAAGATGATCTCCGAGATGCTCAACCGCTATACCCAGTACTCCGACAAGATCCACCTGACCTACGCGGATCCCACTGCCAACCCGGATGTGGTGAGCCGCTATCAGAAGAGCTATGCCGGCACACTGGCAGAGAGCGATATCATCGTTTCCGATGCGAATGATGACACCAAGATGCGTGTTGTCAAGCTGTCCTCTCTGGTCAGCTACGACCAGCAGCGCAACACCTACAATTTCGTGGGCGAGCAGAACCTCACCGCAGCACTGCTGTACGTGACCGATGCGAACCCCATCAGCGTGGCAGTTCTGGCCACCGGTAACGGCAGCCCGATCTACAACACCAGCAACAACTACTCCGTCGGCATGTTCAGCTCGCTGCTTGCAAGCAACGGCTATGACGTGGAGGTCATCGACATCTACACCGACACCCTCGATCCGGAGAAGTTCGATCTTGCCGTGCTTCCGGCACCGGTCAACGACCTGACGCCCTCCGCCATCGAGATGATCACGACCTTCCTCTACAATGACGGCCAGTATAACAAGAACATGGTCTACTTTGCAGACTTCACCCAGGGCGATACCCCGAACGTGGACGAGATGCTCTCTACCTGGGGCATCGAGGTGACGAAGAACATGGCACTCGAGGGCAACAGCAGTGCTGCCCAGCAGATAACGCTGACCGTTGGTACGGCAGCCGTTCCGGCGGTAACGATCGCCGACGAGACCTATTCCGAGGGCATGATCAACACCACGCTCCCGATCGTGGCACCGCTGTGCCGTCCGATCAATCTGCTGTGGGAAAGCACCACAAGCGGCATCACCACCTCCGTGCTCCAGACCTCCGATACGGTCTACCTCAGCGAGATGGGCAAGAGCACCGAGGAAGCCGACAAGACCCCTGCCGGCAAGCAGACGGTCATGGCTGTGACCTCCAGAAAGCAGATGATCGATAATGTACAGCACGGCAGCAGCATCATGGTCATCGGTTCCATGATGGTCGCTGACTACGCTGTGCTCCAGAACGCATCCTATAACAATGCCACCTTCCTCGTGAACGCCGTGAACGTGATGACCGGCAAGACCAACAGCGTTGTCATCTCCGGCAAGACCATCGAGGAGCCGACAGTCGCCATCACCACCAACCAGGCGATCGGCCTGATGGTATTCGTCTTCATGATCCCGATGGTGATCATCATTGTGGGCATTGTTGTTATCGCAAGGAGAAAGAACAGATGAGTGACGAGAATCAGAAGCAGGAATCCGTCTATGTTGCCGAGAATGCGACCGAGGAGGCAGAGACCATCTTCGGCGCAGCCCCGGTGCAGGCGGCTGCCCCGGAGAAAAAAGGCGGTCTTTCCCGGAATGTGAAGTGGCTGATCGCCGGGATCTGTGCGGTGGTACTGCTCGGCGGCGGCCTGACGGCTGTGCTGCTGCTGCAAAAGCCGGAGGAGCCTGCCGACTCCATGTCGGACGTGCAGGAGAAGATCCGTCTGAACAACACCGGCACCGATGAGGTCACGAGCATCGACATCAAGGGCAAGGAAAACGGCGATTTCACCGTGGATCTTGTCTCGAAGGGCGACACGACCGTCAAGAGCGTCTATGGCATTTCCGGTCTGGACGACGTGATGCTCGACACCAATCTGGTCGGCACGCTGATCGACAACGGCAATGCGCTCGAAGCTGACAGCCTTGTCGCCGAAAAGGGCGCAGACCTGTCGATCTACGGGCTTGCGGAGCCCTCTGCTGCGGTCACGATGCACTATGCGGACGGCCAGACATTCACGTTCGGCGTGGGCGATGCGGCACCGACCGGCTCGGCACAGACCTACTGCGAGGTGGACGGCAATGTGTACCTCGTGCGCAATTCCTTACTGGCAAATTATCTGAAAAAACCGGAGCAGTTTGTCTCTCCGATCGTCCTGCCGGAGCCCTCGGATGAGGACTATCCCATCGTGCAGTCCGTGCTGGTGGAGTGGGATGACCTCGACTATGATATCCTGCTCGAATACGACTACGAGGGCGCGGATGACGATACCGCCGGCGGTACGGCAGCAACGCATATCATGAAGCAGCCGACCTACGCCTACCTCAGCCCGGATAAGTCCGTGAAGATCACCAACGGCATGTTCGGCCTGACGGCGATCGCTGTGGATACCGTTCATCCGACCGCACAGGATCTGGCGGAGAAGGGCCTCGACAAGCCGTTCTGCCTTGTCACGATGAAGTGCGATGACGGCACGCTCCATGAGCTGCGGCTCGGCAATGCCTACGAGACAGAGCTGGGCGCCGACTGCTACTACGCGACATTCGACGATGTGCCGGTCATCTACGGCCTGACCCAGGACGATGCCGCATGGGGCACTGTCATGCCGGGTGACATCACCTCGGCCAGCGTCTTTGTGACGATGGTATGGGACATCGGCAGCCTTGACGTCAAGACCCCGGACGGCACTGTGGAATTCAGAGGCACGGGCGACGACAAGGAGAACTATGAGGTGACCAAGAACGGCGAGGCCTGCGATACCGAGCGCTTCCGTCAGTTCTATCACTTCCTGCTGAGCATCTACGGCGAGGAGATGTACTACGATGCACTTCCCGAGACCGATCCGGATGTCTCCATCCACCTGCATACGCAGAATGACAAGCAGGACTACACTGTTTCGCTCTACAAGATCTCTGATATGAAAACGATCATCTGCCGGGACGGCGGTTCGGCCTTTGTGATCCGCACCTCCTGCCTGAACATGCTGCTGCACAATCTGGAGATCATCGACGACCCCGATCAGGAAATATCTCTCACATGGCAGTAAACACCGGAAGTTTATAGGTAAGAATGAGAAGTCAGATGGACTTCGTATCCGAAAGGAGAATGATTATGGCTTTTATGATGTATAAGGGTTGCCCGCTGGTACGCTGCGGAAACGATATCTACTACGGTTACATGAACGAGGACTATGTTGTATGGCTCCAGGCGGAATCCCCCAAGGATGTTGACGGCATTGCCGTGTCCCAGAATGTGAAGTTCTACCTGATGTCCACGGACGATAAGCTGAATCCCATTGAGCGTGTTGTCAAGAATGGTGAGCGCCCGAGCCTGTTCGAGGCACTGGATGTGGCCACGACCTGGCTGAATAAGGCCAATGCATGAGGTGGCGCGCATGAAGAAAGGTCTGCTTGCACTTCTGATGGTGTGCGTGCTGCTGTGCGGTCTGTTCACAGGCTGCGCCAAGGAGGAGGTCATTCCGGAGGATGCGATCGTCATTACGCTGTATCCGGACATTGCGCCGATCTCCTGCAAGAATTTTGAGTCGCTGGTGAAGGAAGGCTTCTACAACGGCGTGGGTTTCCACCGGATCAGAGATGACTTCATGGCACAGGGCGGCGATCCCACC